>CANQQC010000001.1 GCA_947625925.1 uncultured Clostridia bacterium
ACACCTATTTTTTCACAAATTTCAATTGTAGTTTGTCTTGTAATACCATCTAATATTCCAACATGTATTGGAGGAGTGTATATTGCTCCATCTTTTACAATAAATATATTATCTCCTGTACATTCTGTAACAACACCATCTTCATTTAGCATTATTGCTTCTGCAGCACCTGCTCTATTTGCTTCTATTTTTGCTAACATATTATTTAAATAGTTTAAAGATTTAATTTGTGGATCTACAATTGTTGCTTTATTTCTTCTTTGTGATGATGTAATTGCATTCATACCTTTTTTATACATCTCTTCTGAATAAAGTCTTACATCACCAGCAATACAAATTATTTCAGGTTTTTCACATTTATCTGGATCTAATCCCAAATCACCAATTCCTCTTGTTACAATTAATCTTATATATCCGTTTTTTAAATTATTTTTTCTACAACTACTTGCTACAATTTCTGCCATTTCTTCTTTTGTTACAGGTATTTCAATTTTTACAGCTTTTGCTGCATTATATAATCTTTCCATATGTTCTTCACATTTAAAAATTACTCCATCATATAATCTAATTCCTTCAAAAATACCATCTCCATATAATAAACCTCTATCAAATACAGATATTTTTGCGTTTTCTTTTTCATAAAACTCCCCATTTATATAAATATATTGTTTTTCCATATTTTTTCATCCTTTCTATATTCTATTTACTGCACTTAATACAGCATTTAAACTTGATTTTATAGTGCTTCTACTTTTTCCAACAGCCCATACTGATTTATGTTTTTTATTATCCTCAACCATTACATAAGTAATAGCGTTTGCTTTTTCTCCTTTGTTACTTGCTTCTTCTTGTGCATCTTGACTATAATATTTAAATTCAAAATCATATTCAAGCTGTTTTAATATTGCTGTAAAAGCATCTACTGCTCCATTTCCAACTTCTTGTTTTTTTATTTTTTTATCATTTACTTCGAGAGTAACTTCGAGTTCAACATCATCATCTTTTTCAGATTTTACATTATAATCAATTAATTTTACTTTATCTTTCCTATTTATATATTCACTTGAAAATGCCTCAAATATTTCTTTACTGTTTAACTCTCTTTCTTCTTTATCTGATACATCTTTTATATAATATCCTACTTCTTGCATCATTTGTTTAGGTATGTTATATCCATACTCATTTTTTAATAAAAATGATACTCCACCTTTTCCTGATTGACTGTTTATTCTTATAATAGGTTCATATTGTCTATTTATATCTGCTGGATCTATAGGTAAATATGGAACATCCCATTTTTCTGTTTTTTCCTCCTTTATAGCTTGTAAACTTTTTGATATAGCATCTTGATGAGATCCTGAAAAAGCAGTAAACACAAGTTCCCCTACATATGGATGTCTTGGACTTATTGGCATTTTTATATATTCTTCATATTTTTCTTTTAATTCATTTATATTAGAAAAATCTAATTTAGGATCAACCCCTGTAACATACATATTCATTGCAATATTTAAAATATCTGCATTTCCTGTTCTTTCTCCATTTCCTAAAATTGATCCTTCTACTCTATCTGCACCTGCAAGCATTGCCATTTCTGATGTTGCAACTCCTGTACCTCTGTCATTATGTGAATGAACACTTATAATCATTTTATCTCTATCTAAAATGTTTTCAGATATATATTCAATTTGATCTGCAAAAACATTTGGGGTAGAACATTCTACTGTTGCAGGAAAGTTTATTATTGGTTTATTTTTAAGTGCTGGATACCAAATTTTAAGAATATCATTTACAACATCTATTGCATAATCCATTTCAGTTGCAGTAAAGCTTTCTGGCGAATATTCAAAATACCAATTTGTCTGTGGATATTTTTTCATATTCTCTACTAAAAGTTTTGCTCCATCCGTTGCAATTTTTTTAACTTCTTCTTTATTCTTTTTAAAAACATATTTTCTTTGCGCTGTTGATGTTGAATTATATACATGAACTATTACATTTTTTGCTCCTTTTAATGATTCAAAAGTTTTTTCTATTATTTCTTTTCTAGCTTGTGTTAGTACTTGTATTTTTACATCATCAGGAATCATATTATTCTCAATCAGGTATCTGGTAAATTTATACTCTGTTTCAGATGCAGCTGGAAATCCTATTTCAATTTCTTTAAATCCTATTCTTACTAAATATTTAAAAAATTCTATTTTTTCTTTCATATTCATTGGATTTGCTAGAGCTTGATTTCCATCTCTTAAATCAACACTACACCATATTGGTGCTTTTGTTATTTCCTTATCTGTCCATGTTCTCCTATTTGGTTTTTTCCAATCATACACTTTTTTGTACTTTTCAAAATTTTTCATTGCCATCTTCCTTCCTTTTTATCTTTAGATACAAAACAAAACACATCTCTTATTTATATAATATAGAGATGTGTTTTGTTTTATATCCTTTTATTATTTTTTTATTTATTTTGTTTTTATTTTTATTTTTTAACTTATCAATTACTTAATAAGTATATTTTACATATCACAAAAGCTCTCTATATTATTATTATACTTTAATAATAATTAGAGATAGGAGATTTAATATGTTGTTAATTTTTACTGTGCTTACCATTTTTTATAGCTCCTCCTTTTGAAATACATTAAATAGTATAGCATATCAAACTTTCTATGTCAATACAATTATATTTTATTAAATATCTTTATTTATTTTATGCCTTGGAAATTTGTTTTCTTTTAAAAGTTCTTTTAAACATTTAGGTTGTATATTATATTTTTCAATTCTGCTTATATCTATCCATTCATAACATAAATAATCTTTGCCCTCTATGTTTTTTAATGTATGTTCTATTTTTTTATCTTCTTCATTCTTAAATTCAATTTTATATACAAACATTATCTCATGACATTTTTGTCCATCCATATCAAAGAAATTTTCTATTGTAGTTAAATATTTTTCTATTTCAATTTCTTTTCCTATTTCTTCTTCCATTTCTCTTTTTATTGAGCATTCTGAATTTTCCCCTAATATTACTCTTCCTCCTGGTAAACAAATATGTCCTTCATTTAAATCTTTATGAACTAATACTTTATTATTATGAATTATTATTCCAGTAGTTCTGATATTTAATCTTTTATCTTTAATATCAATTGTTAAATCCATATAATTACTCCTCTTAATATTTAATGGTTTTCTACATTTTCAAATAAAGATACATTATCCTCTAATAAAGCTTTACTAATTTCAATTCCTGTATCAGTTTTTGTTAAATCAGCATCTAAAATTGTTATAGGATTACAACCTCCGGCATCTTCTGCACCTATTGATTCAAAATCAAATATATTACCACAGTTTTGGCATACTAATTTATTTCTTTCTTGAGTAAAATATGCTTTTGGTGATCCATTACATACTTGACATGTATTAAATGCTACATCAATATTATCATTTTTATCTTTAATTGCTACTAATTCAACTTCTTTTCCTGATTCAGTTTTATATGTTATAAATGTTACATTTGAAGTATCTAAATTTGATGCATCTATTACTATATTTCCACTTTCATTTAAAATTGCTTCCATTTTTTTACTTACACTACTGTTTGTTTTTTCTGCAGTTTTTTGAGTGTTTTCTTGAACAACATTATTTTTATTATTTTTTGGTATAAAAACTATTACACAAATTGCTACAATCACCACTATAACTGCAACTATTGGTAAAATTTTATTTTTCATAATTTTAACTCTCCTTTATCCTTTTTAATCTTAGAGCATTTAATATTACTGTTATGCTACTCAATACCATAGCTAAACTCGCAATCATTGGAGTTATTGAAATTCCTATTGGTTTTAAACCTCCTATAGCAATTGGTATCATTAGTAAATTATAGAAAAAAGCCCAAAATAAATTTTGTTTAATATTTCTAATTGTTTTTTTACTAATATTTATTAAGTTAATAATACTTATTAAATCATTTCTTGTAAGTATTACATCTGATGAGTCCATTGCGATATCTGTTCCAGTGTTTACACTAACACCTATATCACTTATTGTTAAAGCCGGACTATCGTTTATTCCGTCACCACACATCATAACAAATTTATTTTCTTTTTTAAGATCCTTTATTGTTTGAGATTTTTCATTTGGCATAACATTCGCTATTACTTTTGTTATACCTATGCTTTTAGCAATTTTATTAGCAGTATTTATATTATCACCTGTTAACATTATAGTTTCAATATTTTTTTCGTTTAAAATCGAAACAACTTTTTTTGCATTTTCTCTAACAATATCATTTATCCCTATAATAGCTATTATTTCATTATTTTTCACAACATAAACTATGCTATTTCCATTTTCAGATAATTTATCCTCATCTTCTTTATGTGTGTTTTCTATATTATATTTTGTAAGCATTTTTGAATTTCCAAGTAATATTTCATCTTCTTTAATTTTTGCTTTAATACCCATTCCCGTTATATTTTCAAAACTATTTACATCTATAGTTTTTATATTATTTTCTTCTAAATAATCTGTAAATGCTTTTCCAATAGGATGTGTTGATTTTTCTTCAATGCTTCCTACCATCTGTAATAATTTATCTTTTTTAGATTTATCATATTGTATAACTTTAGCTATCTTTAATTTTCCATATGTTAGAGTTCCTGTTTTATCAAAAACAATTGTATTTACTTTTTGTGCATTTTCTAATATTTCACTTTTCTTTACAAGTATTCCCCTACTTGCACATAAACCTTCTGAAACCACAATAGCAAGTGGTGTTGCAAGTCCTAAACTACAAGGACAAGCAACTACTAATACTGTAACAAAAGTTATAATTGCATTTTCAATTCCTTGACCTATAAATAAATATACTAAAAAGGTTAATATAGCTATAATTATTACTACAGGTACAAAAATTCCAGACACTTTATCTGCTATTTTAGCAATTGGTGCTTTTGTATTACTAGCTTCAACAACTAATTTTACAATTTCAGAAATTGTTGATTCTTTTCCAATCTTCTCTGCTTTATATTCTATATATCCATCATAATTTATACTTCCTGCAATAACTTTATTCCCTTTTTCTTTTACAACAGGCTTACTTTCACCAGTTATGAATGATTCATCTAAATGAGCTTTACCTTTTATTATTTCACCGGTCTACAGCAATTTTCTCTCCAGGTTTTGCAATAACTATATCTCCTTTTGTTATTTCATCTAAAGTCACTTCTTTTTCTTTTCCATCAACTTTTATTATCGCTGAATTTGGTGTTATTTTTACTAATTTTTGAATAGCTTCTTTAGTTTTATCTTTACTAATTCCATCTATATATCTACCAAGTTTTATAAAGTAAATAACTATCGCAGCTGACTCAAAATATAAATTCATTACTTGATGATGATTTCCCATCAATACTTTGTACATACTATATATACTAAATAGTAAACTTGATAAAACTCCAATTCCTACTAAAGTATCCATATTTGGTGTTTTATGGATTAAATTTTTATATCCATTTTTTAATATATCAAATCCATACCATAAAAAAGCAATAGTTAATAACAATAAACTTATCATATAGTTAGTAGAATTAGAATGTGGATCAATAAATTTTATTGTAGGTAAATTAGCCATATGTCCCATTGAAATATACATTAATAGAATAGCAAGGACAGTAAAGATAATAAACTTTATTTTTTCTTTTTTATTTTTTGTTTCAGTTTTTATTTCTTTAAACTCTCCTAAGCTTTTAAATCCCGCTTGTTTTACAAACTCTTCTAACTGCTCTATATCAAGTTTACTTTCATCATACTCAATTGTTGCATTTGCCATAACTAAATTAACATTTGCTTGTTTTATATCTTTTTGCTTATTTAAATATTTTTCTAACCCATTAGAACAAGCAGAACAAGTCATTCCATCGATAGATAAAATTATTTTTTTCATAAGCAATTTCCTTTCTTATTTCACATCATATCCAATATCTTCAATCTTTTCTTTTATTAGTGTTTCACTTATATCTTGATTTAATGTGACTTTTACAGTTCCATCTTCATGATTTGCTACTACTTCTTCTACTTCTTTTATTGTCTTTAATGCATTTTGTACTCTATTTTCACATCCTTTACACATCATTCCTTCAACTTTAAAAGTTATTTCTTTCATTTTAAATTCCTCCTTTTTTTTATTATTTCCTTTTTTCGTTATTTATGATGCTCTTTATTATTCCTAAATCACCATATGTTGTAATCTTTATGTTTGAATAATCTCCTTCTATTATCTTAATTTTATAATTATCTTTTTCAAGCAACATACAATCATCAGTTACTTCATTATCTCTATATTTTTCATGCATTTGTAATAAAACATTTCTATCAAAACATTGAGGAGTTTGAATTACCCATGTGTTAGCTCTATTAGTAGTGCTTTCTACTACATTATTATCATTAGCAATCTTTATGGTATCTTTAGCTTTTACTCCTATTGTAACTCCTTTAAATTCATTCATACTTTCAATACATTTATTTATATATTCTTGTCTAACTGCTGGTCTTGCTCCATCATGTATTATTACTATATCAGAATCAGTAACTTTTATACAATTATATACTGAATCACTTCTTTCTTTTCCACCTTGAATTACTTCAACTTTTTTTGTTGGTTTTTCATTTTTTATTATAGCTTTTACATTTTCAATTTCTTCTTTTTTTGTAGCTATTATTATATCATCTATATAATTATTTTTATCAAATATATTTAAACTATATGATAAAACTGTTTTTTCTTTAGATACCTCTTCAAAGTTTTTATTTCTATTTTGACCATATCTCACACTATTACCAGCTGCCAAAATTATTGCTGTAACCTTTTTTTCGTTTTTCATTATAATATTTCCTCCCTTTTTGAGTTGTATGAAGTACATATATATGTCTGATATCTTTCTTTTAATTTTCTATATGCTTTTTTTGCAACTTGTTTATCTTTAAATATTCCATAAACACATGAACCAGCACCTGTCATCAAACTTTGTATTGCCCCTGTTTTTTTAAGCTCGTTTTTTAATTTCTTTATTAAATCTTTTTCCTTAATAACATTTTCAAAAACATTATACATGTTGTTTTTTAGTAAATCTAATTTTTTGCTTTCTAATGCTTCTATTATCTTGTCTGATTGATCAACCTGTTTAATTTCTTCTTTACTATCTATTCTTTTATACATATTTTTTGTATTAAAAGATATTTTTGGTTTTATTATCAAAATATAGTATTTGATATCTGTTTTTAATTTTGTTATTATATTTCCTATACCTTCGGCTTTTATAGCTGTATTATACATACAAGGAACTACATCTGCTCCTAAGGATTTCCCTATATCTTTCATTTCTTTTTTAGATAAATTTAAATTAAATAATTTATTCATACAAACAATAAAGTTTGCACAATCTGTACTTCCTCCTGCTAGTCCCGCTTCCATAGGAATTTTTTTATTTATACTTACTTTAACTCCACCAACATTGTTAGTTCTTTCCTTCAATTTCATATATGCCTTATATATAATGTTATCTTCATTATTCAATTCTTTTATATTAGTATTCAATTCAATAGTATTAGTATCAGTTTTTTCTATATATAGTTCATCATATAAACTAATCTTTTGAAAAATAGATCTTATATTATGATAATTATCTTCTCTTTTATTTAAAACTAATAAGTTCAAGTTAATTTTTGCCCTTGCTTTTTTATATATTGTATTCATTAATTTAATTTCCCCTATATTTAATTTCTTTAAAAAATAGAGTTCACATAGTAACTCTATTTAACACTTTAATATTCTAACATAAAGTGACAAAATTTTCCACTATATTTCAAATATTTAAAAATTAGTTTAATATTTTAATTTTTCTAACTCTATCTTTAATTGTTCTAAAGCTTTTTTTCTTGCACTTATTTTGTTCTTTTCTTCTTGTGATAACTGAGCTAAAGTCTTTCCATTTTCAAGTTCAAATATCTCGTCAAACCCAAATCCATTTTCTCCTCTTATATCCTCAGCTATATATCCTTCTATACTCCCAATAGCTGTAACTGTTTTTTTGCCATTTGATGCAGCCATTGCAGTACTATATTTTACTTTTCTTTTTTCTTTCGGAACTCCTTCTAGCTTTTCTAATATTGCTAGATTTTTCTCTCTATCTGTACCAGGATGCCATCTTTTCGTACGAACTCCTGGAAATCCTCCTAAATATTCTATTTCTATTCCTGAATCATCTGCAATAACTATTTGTCCATTTATTATTTTAGCAATTTCTTCAGCTTTTTTTATTGCATTTCCTAGAGAAGTTTCTTGGTCTTCTTCAACTTCTATATTTATTCCTAGTTCCTTCATTGGTATAATTTCATAATCTTCTAATATTTGTTTTGCTTCTACAATTTTACCTTTATTTCCTGATGCCATTATTATCCTTTTCATTTTTTATTTATCTCCTTATATTTTCAATTTACTACTCTACTACCTTTATACTACTTTTTATCATTCCCATCCAACAAGAATATGGAACTGTTTCTACTTTAGTTGGTGTGAATTCTATCAAATTTTCTCCAGTCTTAAGTTTAATATCTATATTATATTTAGGTATTATAATTTCATTATTGCATCCATTTAGCTTTCCTTCAGGGACAATGATTGTCCATTTTAATGGAATATCTTTTCTTACTGTTATTTCTTCATAATTTCCATAATCAACTTCAGTAGTTACTTCTTGATAATCTCCAACTATTTGTGCCATATTTCCATAATTAGTATTTTGTATATTTATTCTTACTCCTGATAATGCAAGACCATTTCCAAGCATTCCTAATCCTAATAGAAATATTATTATACTTGAGATTGTAAGCATTTTCTTTGCAAATTTTTTATTTAGTTTACTACTTACTACTCCAAATCCAAACATTAAAGGAACTGTTCCTATACTAAATAAGAACATTGATAAAGCTCCTCCTACAATACTACCTGTTGATAAAGCATATATTTGCATTGATTGAAGCGGTCCACAAGGCATCAATCCATTTAGAAGTCCTATATAAAATGATGATTTTCCTTTTTTGGTTGAATTTAATTTTGTTGAAATTTTCTTAGGTATTCTTATATTAAATTTTTTAAGACTAGGAAATATTCCTAACATGTTTATTGACATTATTATCATTATAATTCCTGCTATTATTGCAACAGCACCTTTAAATACACCATTTAAAGTAATAACTGATCCTATTGCTCCTACAATTGCTCCAATTACTGTATAAGAAATAACTCTTCCCAAATTATAGTTAAAATTTGATTTTATTATCTTAGCTCCATTTTTACTACTTGCAATACTTTGTGATAAATTTATTCCTCCACACATTGCTATACAATGAATTGAAGTAAGTAATCCCACTACAAACAGCATTGAGTAACTCATCGTAGTTTCTACTGTTGGAAATATATTAAATATATTTAAAAGTCCTAAATGACTAAGAATTACATAGATTGCAAGTAGAATAATTAAAATATATACACTATTAGTTTTGTTTTTTGCATCTCCTTTTAACACTTCATAATCTAAATCTTCAATTTTATCTTCTATTTCCTTTTGTGTTGTTAATTCGTTATTATATGTAACATCTACTTCTTCTTTTTTGAAACTTGCACTTACTTTGCTTACACCATTTAGACCTGTTAAAGCTCTTTTTATTCTATCTTCACAACCAGTACAAAACATACCTTTTACTTTAATCTTAATATTGTTTTCCATTTTTACTCCTTTGTAATATTTTTTTCAAAATCAAGCAATTTCTTTTTTATATCTATTCCTCCAGCATATCCTGTCAAATTTCCTTTGCTTCCAATAACTCTATGACATGGAATAATAATTGATATTGGATTATGTCCAACAGCTCCTCCAATTGCTTGTGCTGACATTTTATCTTTTTTTAAAATTTTAGCAACTTCTTTTGCTATATTACCATATGTTGTTGTTTGTCCATATGGAATTTTGCACAGTATTTTCCATACTATTTGTCTAAAATCTCCGCCTATTGGCTTTAGTGGTAGTTCTTCAATTTGTGGATTTTTCCCTTTAAAATATCTATCTAACCATTTTTTAGTTTGAATCAATATTGGCTGATTATTACTTACAATTGCTTTTTCTAAAATATTGTTTCCAAAGTATTTTTGTCCTTTTATCCAAAGTCCTAACACATTTGATTCATCACATAAAATGGTGAGTTTTCCTATTGGAGAATTATATATACTAGAATATACCATGTTGTTTCACACCTCTATATAATTTAATAATCTTCTAGTTTTATACTAACATAAAGACAAACAATTATCAAACTACTTATTTTTATATTTTAATATTTTTCCAATTTAAAAATATCTTTAAATTCTATATATATATTTGCATTGTTTATAATTATAATTCTTTTGTTTTTTAAATCAATTTTTTTAACTTTTCCTTTTATCTTTTTATATTGTCTATTAACATAATATGTAATTTCAATAATATCATTTTCATTTATTAAATTTATTTTTTCAGAAAGTTCTCCGTAATAGTTCTTCGGATAATTCTTTTTTTTCCTCATATTCAATCTCTTTTTCCCTTAAAGCCTCACTAAATCCTTTTAAAGCATCAAATGAAAGAAATTGTTTTGCTCTATCTGCTCTACTAATAGCCATTGTGACCTCCTATCAATTTATTTCTTATAATGGTTGTTGCACCTTCTTCTAAATTCATACCTTTCATTATAGCGTTTTTTCCTAATTTAGATTTTATTTCTATAATAGATTTTTCTAATCTTCTTTCTTTTTTATTGTTTTCTATACTTTCGAATAAGTTAATTTGTTCATTTTCATATTTTTGTAATCTCTCAAAAGATACTCCTATCCTTCTTATTGGAATATTTCTATTTGTTGTTTTTTCATATAACTTTTTAAATTCATAAACTAATTTAGTATATGTATTTGTAAAATAACTTAGTTTTTTACTCCCTCCTGTATGTTTTATATAATCTTTTGAATACCCTATATATAATTTTATAGTATCTGTTTCTAGATTTTTTTCAATTAACTGTTGTGATAGTAACTCTACCATTTCTTTTACAATCAATTCTGCTTTTTCATATGTATAATCTGTAAATAATATTTGACTATTTGAAATTGAATTTGTTTTTGGTTTATATGCTTTTATATCTGCAATAGTACAGGGTTCTATACCATTTGCATGATCAATTAAAAATTGTGCATTTATTCCAAATTCTTTAAACAGTATTGCTGGATTTGCATTTGCTATATCATACATATCAAATATTCTTTTCTTGTTTAATCTTCTTTCTATTCCTTTTCCAATCTGCCAGAAGTCTGTCAATGGCTTATGATGCCATAATTCTTTTTTAAATTTTTCTTCATTTAACCATCCTATATTCGTTATAGCATGTTTAGATAATATATCTAATGCAACTTTTGCTAAAAATAGATTTGTTCCAATCCCACAAGTTGCAGTTAGACCATATGTATCATAAATGTCTTTCATTATTAGTTTTGCTAATTCAACAGATTTCATTTTATATAATTTTAAATATCTCGTAACATCTAAAAAAGCCTCATCTATAGAATATATATGTATATCTTCTTTTGCTATATATTTTAAATAAATTTCATAAATGTTTGCAGAATAATCAATGTACTTTTTCATTCTTGGTATTGCTACTATATATTTAATATCTTTTGGTATCTCATATATTCTACATCTATTTTTTATTCCTAACATCTTCATAGCAGGACTTACAGCTAAACAAATAGCTCCATTCCCACGAGATGGATCTGCAACAACTAAATTTGTATTGAATGGATCTAATCCTCTTTCTACACATTCAACTGATGCATAAAATGTTTTTAAATCTATAGCTAAATATATTCTATTCATAGCATCTCACCTCATACAAACACATGTTTATTTTGATTATATCATCTTTTTGTTTCTTTGTAAACACTTGTTCTGTATAAAGTTTGTTAAAAAAGCATTTACTTTTATTGTAAATGCTTAATTTTAATTTTATTAGAAATAATAAATGCTAATAATACTGAAAGAGCATCTTTTAATAAAAACGGTATTGATACTAAAGTTGCTACTTTTATAATATTGATACCAGTTAATATGCTATATTGTAAAATGCCAAAAATATGTAATATTATTAAACCTACCATACTTAATAAAATTTTATTCATTGTATTTTTTACTTTTTTAGCCTTATTACAAAATAAAACTAATGGTATAAACCCTAATAAAAAACCTCCTGTTAGTCCAAGCACTGTTGAAATTCCAGAATTACCACTTGCAAAAACACCTACACCTAAAATACCTAAAAGTAAATATGTTAAAATGGCTTTTATTCCCTTATCCTCTGATAAACTATATCCTAACAAAGCAACAGAAAAAGTCTGTAGAGTCATAGGTACTCCATTAGGTAAAGGTATTGATATTTGTGATGCAAAAGCCAAAGCAAACGCAGATCCTAAACATATAATAATAGTTTGCAAAAAAGTTTTAATGTTACTTGTTAATTTACTAATATTTTCTATCATAATAATCTCCTCCTTCACTTCGGAATTATATATTAAATAAAAAATCCTTTCAATTAACTAAACAGTCAGTTTAATTCTCTATATTTTAATTTTACTCTAACAATTTCTTTTTCTTTTTCCTTTATAACAAATTCCATTAAATTGTTATCTTTTTCTTTTTTATATATTTGTAAAGTTTCTCCTTCTTTACTTTCATTTATAAAGTGAATTTCAAAATCACTTATTTCATATTTGTCAAAAAAATCACAACTTAATGTATTTGAAATATATTTTACATATGCAACATTATTTGTATGCCTACTATAATCAATATCTGTTGAATATATTTTTTGTTCATATTTAAAATCTTTGCTTGTAAACTCCTCATTTAGCCTTAAATATTGTTCTTGTATTTCTGATTTTTCTGTTTCCATATTATCTGGATAATTAACTGTTTCTAGTTTTCTTATTTTTCTAGTTTCTAAATCTATTAGGCATGTTTCTTGTCTTGCAATAAATAAAGTTTCATCTTTTTTATCATCTTTAAATGATGTTTCTGTTTCTATTCTAACTGGTTTTACTTTTGTCGTATAACTTCTACCCTTTATTACATCCTTCCAAATTGGATACTTGTTAAAATGTACCTTTGTTTTAGAAAGTACCCATATAGCTTTATTATATTTTTTAATTCTAATATTATCACTTTTAAAGCTTTCAAAATATTCAGTCATCATATTTTGTATTAAGTAAAAAGCTTCTACTAAACTTAATTTTGTATTTTGATCAACTTGTGTATAACTAATTCTATATTTATTTTTGTATTCTGTTTTCATTTATATCTATCTCCTCTTTATTTTTTTATCACTTATATTTTATATCACAAATTTATAAAAAATAATAGATTTTATATCTCTTTTATTATATAATACAATTGATTTTTTAATAAGGAGGAAATTATGAAAAAAAATGTTGATGTTTCTATCATTATGGGAAGTGACTCAGATTTGCCAATTATGAAAGATTGTTCAAAATTTTTAGATGATATGGGAATTTCATATGAGCTAAAAATTCTTTCAGTTCATCGTACTCCTGAAAAAGCAACTCAATATGCAAATGAACTAAAAGAAAATAATGTAAAAGTAATTATTGCAGGTGCTGGTGGAGCTGCTCATCTTCCAGGTGTTTTTGCTGCTATGGTACCAACTGTTCCAGTTATTGGTGTACCTATTTACACAAAGACTTTAGGAGGAGTTGATTCTTTATATTCAATCGTTCAGATGCCTTCTGGAATTCCAGTTGCTACTGTTGCAATTAACGGTGCTAAAAATGCTGCTATTTTAGCAACATCAATTTTAGCAGTTGGCAATGAGAGTATAAAAAACAAATTAGAAGACTTTAAAAATTCTTTAAAAGAAGCTGTTTCTAAAAAAGATGAAAAAATGCAACAATTAGGAGTAGATGCTTATTTAGATAGTATGAAATAAATATTAGTAAAAGGTGGTATTAAAAAATGAATAAAATAAGTAGTGGTAAAGTTCGTGAAATTTATCAAGTTGATAATGATAAACTTTTACTTGTTGTCTCTGATCGTATTTCAGCTTTTGATTATATTTTACCAAATATGGTTCCTGATAAAGGAAAAATATTAAATCAAATTTCTGAATTTTGGTTTAATTTCACAAAAAATATAATTCCAAACCATGTTATTTCTACAGATATAAAAGATTTTCCAAAAGAATTTCAAACAGATGAATTTAAAGGTAGAAGTATGTTAGTAAAGAAGTTAAAAATGGTACCAATAGAATGCATTGTAAGAGGATATATTACAGGTTCTGGTTGGGCAAGTTATAAAAGAGATGGTACTGTTTGTGGAATAAAACTTCCTGAAGGACTACAAGAATCCCAAAAACTTTCTCATCCAATTTTTACTCCAAGTACTAAAGCTGAAGAAGGTCATGATGAAAATATTAGTTTTGAAAAGACTTGTGAATTAGTCGGAACTGATTTAGCAGAAAAACTACGTGATAAAACAATTGAAGTATATAAAAAATGTGCAGATTATGCAGCATCTAAAGGTGTAATTATAGCTGATACTAAATTTGAATTTGGTATTGATGAAAATGGTGAATTAGTAATTGGTGATGAAATTCTAACACCAGATTCTAGTAGATTTTGGTCAGCTAAAGACTATATTGTAGGACAAGGTCAAAAAAGCTTTGACAAACAATATATTCGTGATTGGATTAAAACTACTGGTTATGATCCTGAAAGTGGTAAAAATATTCCTGATAATGTAATAAACACAACAGCAAATAAATATAAAGAAGCTTATAAGATAATTACTGATAAAGATTTTAAGTAAAAAAAGGATTCTAAAATTGAATCCTTTTTATATTTTCTTTTTATTTATATTTTTATTTTTTCAAATCTATCTTTCTTTATTTCTTTTGGTACTTTAATTGGATATTTACTTGTAAAACAGCCATCACATAAATTATCAATTTTACATCCTTTTGTTATTTTTTTCAAACTATCAATACTTAAATACTCTAAAGAATCAGCTCCTATTTTTTTTCTAATTTCCTCAACTGTTCTTCCATTTGCAATTAGATTTTCTTTACTATCAATATCTGTTCCAAAATAACAAACATCTACAAAAGCAGGTGAAGCTATTCTAAGATGAACCTCTTTTGCTCCTTCTGCTTTAAGTGTTTTTACGATATTAGCTAAAGTATTTCCCCTTACAATAGAGTCATCTATTAGTATAATTTTTTTACCTTTTACTGTTTCTTTTAATGGATTTAATTTTAAGTTAATCATCTTTTTTCTTTTATTTTGTGTATTTTGAATAAAAGTTCTTCCTATATATTTACTCTTTATAAATACAATATCATAAGGTATTTTAGATTCTTTAGAATATCCTAAAGCAGCATCAATTCCTGAATCTGGTACACCTGCTACTATATCTGCATCTACCGGTGCTTGTTTTGCTAAATATCTTCCTGCATTTTCACGAAAAATATGTACATTTATGCCATCAATTATTGAGTCAGGTCTTCCAAAATATATATATTCAAAAACACATAATCCTTTTTTTTCATTTGGTAAAACTTTATCACTTGTAACTTTATTATTTGTAACTGTAACAATTTCTCCTGGTTCTATATCTCGTTCAAATTTAGCTCCCATTATATCTAATGCACAACTTTCAGATGAAAACACAATGTCTTTTCCTAATTTTCCCATACATAGTGGTCTAAATCCATGTGGATCCCTAACTGCCATCATTTTTTTAGAAGAAATTACTAACAAAGAATAAGCTCCTTTAATGATTTTCATTGTATTTTTTACTGCTTGTTCAATTGATCCTGTCTTTAATCTTTCTCTTACTATAACATGACATATAATTTCAGTATCACTCGTAGTTGTGAATATTGCACCTTCGTCTTCAAGCTTAGACTTTAATTCTACTGCATTTGTTAAATTCCCATTATGTACTACTGCTAAATTTCCTTTTTTATGTCGTACAACCATTGGTTGTGCATTTGATTTTTTACTTTTACCTGTTGTTGAATATCTAACATGTCCAATCCCCATTTTTCCTTGTGGCATATCCCTTAAAACTGCTTTTGTAAAAACATCTGAGACTAAACCAATATCTTTATGAAATTGTATTATTCCATCTTCATTTATTGCAATTCCACAACTTTCTTCTCCTCTATGTTGCAAAGCAGACAAACCAACACATAAACTGTTTGCTAGTTCTACTTTAGTTTCCTTTGAGTATATACCAAAAACTCCACATTCTTCTTTTAATTTATTAAACATTTAAAAATTTCCTTTCCATTATAAAAATCATATTTCATGATTTACAAATTTATTTAAAATTTGATTTAATTGAATTTTTTCAATAGCTTGTACCTTATCAGAAATATCTTCAGCTGTATCTATTGGTAAAACTTCAATTTTAGTTTGACTAATAACTGAACCACTATCATATTCTTGATTAACAAAATGTATGGTAGGACCTGTAAATTTTTCTTTTGCTTTAAATACCGCTTCATGTACATGCATACCATGCATACCCTTTCCACCAAATTTGGGTAATAAAGATGGATGTGTATTTATTATAGTGTATTTTTCTATAAGTTTAGGTCCAATCTTTTTTAGATAACCTGCTAATACAATTAAATCTATTTTATATTTAGATAAAACTTCTGAAAGTTCTAAATCCCTTTGTGAAAACTTTTTATTTTTTATTATGTATGTATCAATATTATTTTTCTTTGCTCTTTCAATTGCATATGCATCTTTATTATCACTAATAACCAAATCAATTTTAGCTTCTAATTTATGGTTTGAAATATTATCTATTATAGATTGCAATGTTGAACCATTTCCAGAAGCAAATATAACTAAGTTATACATAAAAACTCCTTTCTAATGTTCATAAATTGTCCCAATATCTTTTCTATAATCTAGTTTACTATCTATATTGCCTTTCATAGCATCGTAAGCTTTTTGTTTTGCTTCTTCTAAAGTGTTTCCACATGTATGAACTGCAAATAATCTTGAAGTACCAACTGAACAATATGTATCTTCATTTACTGGTTTAGTACTTGCAAAATAAATTTTTGCTCCTTTATCTAATATACCTTTTGTGTTTAATTTAAACTCACAAGGTTTGGATGTTTTTATTGCATAGTCTGGACTTACTGTATAAACTGTAAATGTATAATTATTTTTAAATTTACAATTATCTTTAGATAATTTTTGCTCCCATATATTTTTCATTACATCTTGGAAAGGCGTTTCTAAAGAATTTAAAACATTTATAGCTTCTGGATCTCCAAACCTAGCATTAAATTCAATAAACTTAATTCCTTGTTTGCATTTAAAGAAGCCACCATATATAACTCCTGTAAATTCTAAATTATCTTTATTTATGTACTCAATTGTATTTTGAATTAAACTTGAACATTTATCTATATCTTCTTGTTCTAGAAATGGTAATAATCCATTTTTAAAACTTAAACATCCCATCCCACCTGTTCCAGGTCCTTTATCTTTATCAAATCTATATGGATAATCAAAAGTTGTTGGTGTTACTACTATATTTTTTCCGTCTGTTAATGCCATTACTGTAAATTCTCTACCTTCTACTTTATCTTGAATTATAACTTTTCCATCTGTTTCTAAACAAGACTTAGCATATTCAAATCCTTCTTCTTTTCCTTTGAAATGTACTCCTCCCACTTTAACACCTTTACCACCTGTTAATCCTTCAGGTTTAACAACAAAACAGTCATCTTTATAATTGTTCATAGCTTTTTCTAATTCTTCATTATTTGTAATGTTATAGTTTTTTATTATCATTTCTGGAGCAAGTTTATTAACAATATCTAATGCATATGTTTTACTCCATTCAACTTTAGCACCTTTTGATGTAGGTCCAAAAGTTTTTAATCCTAATTCTTTTGCTAAATCAATCAATCCTTCTTGTAATAAATTGTCTTGACTAACAACACAAACTTCAATATTTTCTTTTTCAATAAATTCTTTAACTAATTCTTTGTTAAATGGATCTCCTATTAGATACTTTCCTCTAGATTTTTCAACTTCTTGCACTACTGAAGGATTTTCATATGGCATTATAGAATATAATTCAAATCCTTTAGCTATTTGTTCAGCAAGTACAGCTTCACGTCCACCATTTCCTAATAATAAACATTTTTTCATTTTTTCTTCTCCTTTTATCTATAATAATTAATACCTGATTCAAATATTTTTTGATCTTTTCTTCCTGGAATATTTTTTATAATTTCTTTATAACTTCTTTCAGAATGTCCCATTTTTCCAAGTATTCTTCCGTCTGGACTTGTAATTGCTTCAATTGCATCAACAGAACCATTAGGGTTATATCTAATATCATAAGTTGCATTTCCTTTCAAATCTACATATTGTGTTGCAATTTGTCCGTTTTCTATCAATTTCTTTTCAAGCTCTTTTGAAACTATAAATCTTCCCTCTCCATGCGATATTGGGATAGTAAATTCTTCTCCTAATTCTACACCACTAAACCATGGTGATAATTTAGAAACAACCTTTGTTTGTACCATTTTAGATTGATGTCTTGCTATTGTATTAAATGTTAAAGTTGGCATTGTATCATCCATATCTTTTATTTCTCCATAAGGTAATAAACCTAATTTAACTAATGCCTGGAATCCATTGCATATACCTAGCATTAAACCATACTTTTCATTTAGATGTTTATGTATTAAATCTTTTAATTTAGGATTTCTAAATACTGAAGCAATAAATTTACCTGATCCATCAGGTTCATCACCACTACTAAATCCTCCCGGTAACATTATAATTTGTGATTTTTCTATTTCCTTTGCAAATAAATCAATAGATTCTTGTATATTTTCAGGCTTTAAATTTTTAAATACTACTGTATTTGTAATTCCTCCTGCATCTTGAAAAGCTTTCTCTAAATCATATTCGCAATTAGTTCCTGGAAATACAGGAATAAACACTCTAGGTTTTGTTATTGGTAGTTTTCGTTTTATATTACATTTTTTATCACTTAATATATTTTTAGCAACTTTATTTTTTTGTTTAACTTTTGTTGGAAATACTTTTTCTAGTGGTTTTTCCCATTTTTCTATTAGATTATCTATATTTAAAATATTTTTCTTATCTATTATGATACTTTCTTCTTCAATAGTTTTTCCTAATGTATGAAGCTTTTTATTAAATACCAAATTTCCCTTTAACTCAATTACAAATGACCCATAATATGGATAGAATAAATCTAATGATGTTTTTTCAAATTTAAATCCAATTTTATTTCCCATACAACTTTTTGTAATTACATCTGCTATTCCACCATGTGTTACAGTACTAACAGAACATACCTTTTTTTCTTTAATAAGTTTATGTATTATTTCAAAATTTTCTTTTAAATCTTCTATGTCTAACATATCATCTTGTCCCATTTTAGTTTGTAAAAATACCACTTTAGATTTTGCTTTCTTAAATTCGTTAGATACAACATTTTTTGTGTTCGTTTCACCTATACAAAAAGATACTAATGTTGGCGGAACATCTAACTCATTGTATGAACCAGACATACTATCTTTTCCACCTATTGCTCCTATTTTTAATTCTTTTTGTATATAATATGCTCCAAGTAATGCTGCAAATGGTTTTCCCCAACGTTTTGAATCTTCTCCTAGTCTTTCAAAATACTCCTGAAAAGTTAAATATGCCTTCTTATAATCACCACCTATTGCAACATATTTAGATACTGATTCTATAACTGCATAAACAGCTCCATGAAAAGGACTCCAACTTGATAAATATGGATTATATCCATATGCCATAATTGTTCCACTATCTGTATACCCTTTTGATGTTGGTATTCTAGCTACCATTCCTTGTGCAGGTGTTAATTGATGTTTTCCACCAAAAGGCATTAGAACTGTATTTGCTCCTATAGAACTATCAAAACGTTCTACTAATCCTTTTTGTGAACAACAATTTAAGTCTGATATTGTTTTTTCCCATGTATTTTTTATATTTTTTACTTCTTTATGTTTAAAATATGATGATTTTTTAGGCTTACTTATTTCTACTTTTGCATTTTTTACATCACCATTTGTATCAAGAAACTCTCTTGTAATATCTACTATTAGTTTTCCTCTCCAATACATTTTTACTCTTGGTTCTTCTACTACTTCAGCAACAATTGTAGCTTCTATATTTTCTTTTTCTGCATAATCAATTAGTTTTTTGCTATCAAATTTATCTACAACTACTGCCATCCTTTCTTGTGATTCTGATATTGCAAGTTCTGTTCCATCTAATCCTTCATATTTCTTTGGAACTTTATCTAAATCTATTACTAAACCGTCTGCTAATTCTCCAATAGCAACAGATACTCCACCAGCTCCAAAATCATTACATCTTTTTATTAGTTTTGTAACTTTTTGATTTCTAAATAGTCTTTGAATTTTTCTTTCTTCTGGTGCATTTCCTTTTTGTACCTCTGCTCCACAAGTTGTAAGTGACTTACTATTGTGAGCTTTTGATGAACCTGTAGCTCCTCCACAACCATCTCTTCCTGTTCTTCCACCTAATATAATAACCAAATCTCCTGGTACTGGTTTTTTTCTTACTACATTCTTTTTAGGAGCTGCTCCTACTAAAGCACCTATTTCAAGACGTTTTGCCACATAACCTTCATGATATATTTCAGCAACTTGTCCTGTTGCTAAACCTATTTGATTTCCATATGAACTGTATCCTCTTGCAGCTTCATTTGTTATCTTTCTTTGTGGTAATTTATTTGGCATAGTTTCTTCAACAGTTTTTCTTGGATCTCCACATCCTGTTACTCTCATTGCTTGATATACATATACTCTTCCTGATAAAGGATCACGTATTGCTCCACCTAAACATGTTGCAGCTCCACCAAATGGCTCTATTTCTGTTGGATGGTTATGTGTTTCATTTTTAAACATTATTAAATATTCTTCTTTTTTACCATCTACTAATATATCTGCTTTAATACTACAAGCATTTATTTCTTCTGATTGGTCTAAATTCTTTAAGTATCCTTGTTTTTTTAATTCTTTTACAGATATAGTTGCCATATCCATTAAACATATATCTTTTGCTTTTTTATTTTCATATACATAATCTCTTGTTTTCAAATAGTCTTCATATACTTTTTGTAATAAATCCCATTTAATATCTAAAACATCTAATTTGGTTAAAAAAGTAGTATGTCTACAATGATCAGACCAATATGTATCTATCATTTTCATTTCAGTCATTGTTGGATCTCTTTTTTCTATTTCTTTAAAATATTTTTGACAAAATTCTAAATCTGCAAAATCCATTGCAAAGCCATATTTTTCGTAGAAATGTTTAGAGTCCTTTTTGGTCATTTTTGTAAAACCTTCTACAATTTGAACATCTTTTGGAGTTTCTAAGTTTTGCTCTAAATTTTTTGGCTTTTCTAATGAGCATTCTCTTGAATCAACTTGATTTATCATGTATTTTTTTATTTTTTTGGCTTCTTCTTTTTTTATTTTACCTTGTAAAATATATATTTTCGCTGATTTTGCTATTGGTCTATTTCCATTAGCTATAATTTGTAGACATTCTTCCAAAGCATTTGCTCTTTGATCAAATTGACCTGGTAAAAATTCTACACCAAACACATAATCCTCTTTATTAAAAGGATATTTTTCAACATAACATTCATCAACTTGTGGCTCTGAAAAAACAGTATTTTTTGCTTCTTCAAAAGTCTCTTTTGTAATATTTGATACATCATATCTGTTTAATATAATTAAATTATTTAATGTTTTTATCGATAAATTTTCCCTTATATCTTGTAATAATCCTTTTGCTTCTACATCAAATCCATCTTTCTTTTTTACATAAATTCTTTTAACTCCCATTAGAATCCTCCAATATTTATTTAATAATTTTAAATTATTTCAATATCATTTTCTCCTTCAATGACATCACCTATAACATAGGCTTTTTCTCCATGTTTTTCCAAAATCTTAAGTGCTTTATCTACTTCTTCTTTTTTAACTATAACTGCCATTCCAATTCCCATATTAAAAGTATTATACATATCTCTTTGTGGAATATTTCCAACTTTTTGAATAAGCTTAAATATAGGTAGAACTGGATATGAATCTTTTTTTATTCTTAAAGAAACTCCTTCTTTTAACATTCTAGGCATATTTTCATAAAATCCACCTCCTGTAATATGTGAGATTCCTTTTACTTTTACATTTTCTAATAGTTCTAGAATTGGTTTAACATATATCTTTGTAGGTGTTAATAACGTTTCTCCTAGTGTCTGTCCAAGTTCTTCTTTATACATTTTTAAATTTTCTTCATTTACATTAAAAATTTTTCTTACTAAAGAAAATCCATTTGAATGAACTCCTGAAGATGCTATACCTATTACTTGGTCACCTATTTCAATTGTGTTGACATCAATCATTTCACTTTTATCAACAATTCCAACGCAAAATCCTGCTAAGTCATATTCACCTTCTTTGTAAAATCCTGGCATTTCAGCTGTTTCTCCTCCAATAAGGCTACAATTTGCCTTTTTACAACCATCTGCAACACCTTTTACAATACTTGCTACAACTTCTGGTATATTTTTTCCTAATGCCATATAATCTAAGAAAAATAAAGGCTTTGCTCCACAACATATGATATCATTTGCACACATTGCAACACAATCTTGTCCAATAGTATCATGTTTTTGCATTAAAAAAGCCAACTTCAGTTTCGTACCTACTCCATCAGTACCAGAAACTAAAATTGGTTCCTTATTTTTTTGTTTGTTTAAAGAATATAGACCTCCAAAGCCTCCTAAATCAGATACAACATTTGCGTTGTATGTACTTTTCACAGCATCTTTCATAAGATTTACTGCTTTGTATCCTGCGGTTACATCAACTCCTGCTTGTTTATAGCTTTCGCTAAAACTTTTTTTCATCTTCCACATTCCTTTCTTTTTAGTGGTTTTTTTGTTTTTATTTTATCGACAGTCACATTATATAATATCTTTCTTTTTAGTTCAACATTTTATTTTAAAATATTTTTATTTTTTTAACAAAAAAAGTAGAATAGTTGAATTGTCTATTCTACACAATATATTCTATTTTATTATTATTAAAATATTTATTCATTTGTTCTATTAGAAAAGCTTTTGCCTCATTTCTTACATCAGTTTTATAACAATATTTCCCTTTTCCTCTTCCTGTCATAATTTCTTTATTATATATATTTATTGCATTTGGAAATGCTTCTTCATTTATTTTCGTATGAACGTAACTATATGTCATAAATATCATTTCAAAAAAAACATCTTTTTTTACTTTATTAGATAATTTCAGATTTAACTTTTTTATTAACTCTTTATATAGGTCTTTCCAATTATCAACTAGAATTATTGGTGCTATTAAAATTCCAACATTATATCCCGCTTCTTTTAATTTATTTATTGCCACTATTCTATCATCCAATCTTGATGTTCCAAATTCAACTTTATTTATAATTTCTTCTGGATTAACACTCATTCTAACTGTAATTTTTCCTTGATGATCTAACTCTAAAATTGGATCAACCATATCAAATTTTGTTGGAAATGTTAATTTGCCATGGTCTGAATTTTTAAAATTTTCAATAGTCCATACCAAATTATTCGTTATAGTGTTTTCAAGAATTAAATCACTATTACTTCCTATTTCAAAAGTTAAGTCTTTATCAAATTTATTTGCTGTTTTTATTATTTTTTCCAACATTTTTTCTCTATTAACAAACAATCTTAAATATGCACACTTATTATAATTACAAACTAAATAACAATACATGCAAGAAGCAATGCAACCTGACGATGTATATGGGACTAAAAAATCAGAAGTTTTATGATTTTCTACAAATTTATGTGTTTTTCTTACACCTATTATTAAATTTCTTTTCATATTAGCGAATTCTTTATTTGGATTTTTTCTCATCTCTTCTATGTTATTATGACTTTCTATTTGTATTTTAGGAATTTCTTTATATTTTTCCATCAACTCTCTTCCAAGTGAATAATCAATTATTTCTTTTTCATAATAAATAGCTTTTGGTTTAAACATATCATTCCTCCTAGAATTATTTTAACCAAAAGCTATTTTTTTATTTTATTTTAATGTCTAAAATGTCTCATTTTTGTAAATATCATAGATATTCCATATTCATTACATTTTTCAATAGAATCTTTATCTTTAATTGATCCACCAGGTTGTATTATTGCAGTTATTCCCGCTTTATGTGCTGCTTCTACGCAATCAGAAAATGGAAAGAAAGCATCTGAAGCAAGTACTGCTCCTTTAGTAACATCTTTTCCAATCAACTCTTCAGCATGTTCAATTGATTGTGTTGTTGCCCATATTCTATTTACTTGTCCAGGTCCAATTCCTATTGATTGTTTATCTTTTCCTAATGCTATTCCATTTGATTTTACATATTTAACTATTTTCCATGTAAATAACATATCTTCTAATTCTTTTTCAGTTGGTTTTCTATCTGTTACAACTTCATATTCATCCAATAATTTTGAATCTATTGTTTGAAGTATAATTCCACCATTTATTTTCTTTATATCATAAGAATTTTCTGGTTGTTTAACTGTTATACTTGGTAATACAAGTACTCTTAAATTTTTCTTTGTTTTTAATATTTCTAATGCTTTTTCATCATAAGAAGGTGCAACAATAACCTCTAAGAATATTTCACTCATTTCTTTTGCAACATCTTGTGTTATCTCTTTATTTGCTACAACAATTCCTCCAAATATTGAAGTTTTATCTGCATTAAATGCTTTTTGCCATGCCTTATATATACTTTCTGAATCACTACCTACTCCACAAGGGTTTCCATGTTTACAAGCAACAACAGTTGGTTCTTCAAATTCTTTTAATAATTCTAATGCACCATTTGTATCATTTATATTATTAAAAGATAATTCTTTTCCATTTAGTTGTTTAGCTATTGTAAGTGATCCTTCACATTTTCCTACTTCTTTATATAGTGCTCCAATTTGATGTGGATTTTCTCCATATCTCATCTCTTGTACTTTTTCATATGTTAGTGTTAATTCTTGAGGTAAAGTTTCATCTTTTCTTTCATCTTTTAAGTATTTGCAAATCATAGCGTCATAACTTGCTGTATGTTCAAAAACTTTATTCATTAAATAAAATTTTGTATCTAAAGATACTTTTCCTTCTTCTTTTAATTCTGAAAGAACTTTTGCATAATCATTAGGGTCTGTAATTACAGTTACATCTTGATAGTTTTTTGCTGCACTTCTTAGCATTGTTGGTCCACCAATATCGATATTTTCAACAGCTTCTTCTCTTTTTACATTTTCTTTTGAAATTGTTTGTTTAAATGGATACAAATTAACAATTACAAAATCTATTGTATCTACATCTAAATCTTTTAACTGTTTCATATGTTCCTTATTATCTCTCATTGCTAAAATACCTGCATGTACTTTTGGGTGAAGAGTTTTTACTCTACCATCTAAACATTCTGGAAATCCTGTAAGTTCAGAAATTTCAATAGCTTGTACTCCTTCTTCTTTTAATTTTTTGTAAGTACCACCTGTTGATATTATTTCAATGCCTAAGTTTTCTAGCTCTTTTGCAAATTCAACTATTCCTGTTTTGTCAAAAACACTAATCAATGCTTTCATTTTTTACATTACCTCCTTTTTTTTTAATCTTATATTAAAAGAAAAAGTTAGTCAATATTTTATTTTATTTTCTCTTTCATTTTTTATATAACTTTATCTAATTTTTATTGTTTATATATAACAATAAAAGACATAAAACTTTCTATTTTTATGTCTTTTTTCATTTTTGGTTAACAAATTTTTACACTATTTTTTTCATATGTCAATTTAGTCTACTTCTATCAACTCATATTCTTTACTTCCCATACCTAAATCAGCTGCTGCATCTATAGTATGAGTTCCTTGTCTTGAATTGATTCTTTCTAATAAATGATCTCTTCCTGGATCATCAGATTTTTTTACAATATCTATACAAGCTTGATCTATTGCAACAGGGTCAAGTGAAGCTAATATTCCTATATCTTTCATACATGGATCTTCAGCTACATTGCAACAATCACAATCAACTGACATATTTTTCATAACATTTATATATGCAATATTTCCATCAAAATATTTAACAATTGAAGATGCTGCATCAGCCATTGATTCTAAAAACTTAATTTGATCTGCTTTAAACATATCTTCATACGAACCATTTTCTACACCAGTACAATGAATATATCTTTTACCCTTACCAGAAGCAACTCCAATTGATAATTGTTTTATTGCTCCTCCATATCCACCCATAGGATGACCTTTAAAGTGTGATAATACAAGCATTGAATTATATTTTTCAATATTTTTACCAACATAGTTTTTCTTAATTACTTTTCCATCAGGTATTTCAAGTACTATGTCTTCTTCTTCATCCATTATATCAACATCAAAATATTTAGACCATTCATGATCTTCCATCAATTTTTTATGTTTTTCAGTTGTATTTCTTGCTCCTTCATATGCTGTATTACATTCAACAACTGTTCCATTTAATTCATCCACCATAGGTTTCATAAAGTCTGGGCGAAGATAATTTTGATTTCCTTCTTCTCCAGAATGCACTTTTATAGCTACTTTTCCTGGTAATTCTTTTTCTAATTTTTTAAATATTTTAACAACACTTTCAGGTGTTATTTCTTTTGTAAAATATACTTTAGATTTTTCCATTTATTATCAATCCTTTCTTTTGTCTTTTACTTTTAAAAATTTTATCACAAAAAATTCATCTTATCAAGAACATATTTTTATATTATTCCCAAATGTTCCAGTAATATTTTTATTCCCAATAGTATTAAAATTATACCACCAGTAATTTCTGCTTTTTTTTCATATTTATCTCCAAATTTATTTCCAATTTTCACTCCAACTATTGATAATATGAATGTAATAATTCCAATTGTTGTAACTGCAAAAGTTAAATTTACATTTAAAAATGCAAATGTTATTCCAATTGCTAATGCGTCTATACTTGTCGCGATTGCAAGTAATATCATTGTCTTCACTCCTAGATTATCATCAATTTCCCCCTCAATGTTTTCAAAAGCTTCTTTTATCATATTTAATCCAATTAATAACAAAAGTATAAATGCAATCCAATGATCTATTTTTGTAACCATACTTTCAAACGTTTTTCCTAAAGTAAAACCTATTACTGGCATTAAAGCCTGAAATGAGCCAAAATACAAACCTACAATTATTGCTTTATCCCATTTCATTTTTCTTAATTGAAGTCCTTTACAAATAGAGACTGCAAAAGCATCCATTGCCAGTCCTACACTAATCAGTAAGATTTCTACAATACTCATTATTTACCTTCCTTTTGTTTATTTTTAACTATAATATATTTATCACATTCTATTTTATCATTTAACACTTCTTCAATTTTTAAATTTGATATCAATTGCTCTTTTTTACTTTTTGGTAATTTCTTTATATGATATTCTAATTTTGATGCTAAAACTCTATTTTCAGTTTTCCACAAAGCCTCTAACTTTTTAGCTGTATGAGTTAGAGTGTATTTAGCACATTTTTCATCTTTAGTAAAATGTTCTTTCATTCTTCGTTCAATGTCAGTTGTTATTCCTGTGTAAATAGATTTATCTTCACATCTTAACATATAGATATAATACATATTATTTATCATTCCTCATTTTAATTCTTTAAAATTCTTTTAACTCAGTAAAAGCAAGTCCTTTTTCTATTGCTACTCCTGCATACAGCTTTTTATTATTTTTTCCTTCATTTATGTAATGCTTAATTATATATTTTGCTGTATGTGGCATATCCAAAGACTCTATTTCTTCATATTTGAACCATTTTAGTTCACCTTCATTACTTTTTATTTCCTTATTATTATTTTTTATTTTAGCAAAGAAATAGTAGTTTTGTCTTATTTCATCTTTTTTATATCTTAAGGTAACATATCTTAATTCAGGTTCAGAAATATCACTAATAGTCAACGATGTTTCTTCTTCAAGTTCTCGTAATATACATTTTTTAGCATCATTTAATTCATCCTTTTCAAAATGTCCTCCTGCTGTTCCAATATATGAGTTTTTTACAACTTTTGATCCAATTCTATACAACATTAAAATATTATCATTCTCATCATATAAATAAATTGATGTCATATTTCTTAATTTTCCATCCATTTTTTTCTCCTAATTTCTTACTACAAAAAGCACTTACTTTTAAAAGTAAATGCCCTTATTTATTTTAAAATTCACAGTTTTTTGGTGTTCTTGGAAATGGTATGACGTCACGTATATTTTGCATACCAGTTAAATACATCATCATTCTTTCAAATCCTAATCCAAATCCTGCATGTTTACAACTTCCAAAACGACGTAAGTCCATATACCACCAATAATCTTCTTCTTTTAATCCAAGTTCTTTAATTCTAGTTTTTAATTTTTCTATATCTTCTTCTCTTTGGCTTCCTCCAATTAGCTCTCCAATTCCTGGCACTAATAAGTCTGTAGCTGCAACTGTTTTTCCATCATCATTTTGTTTCATATAAAATGCTTTTATTTCTTTTGGATAATCTGTAACAAATACTGGCTTTCCAAAAACTACCTCACTTAAATATCTTTCATGTTCAGTTTGAATATCAGTTCCCCATTCAACTTTATATTCAAAATTGTCATTATTTTTTTCCAGTTCTTTAATAGCATCAGTATAACTAATTCTTCCAAATTCTGAATTAACAACAAGATTTAATCTTTCTAGTAACCCAGGACTAATTAGTTTATCAAAGAATTCCATTTCCTCTGGTGCGTTTTCTAATACATATGAAATTATATATTTAATCATATCCTCTGCTAAATCCATATCATCTTCTAGATCTGCAAAACAAATTTCTGGCTCTATCATCCAAAATTCAGCAGCATGTTTTACAGTATTAGAATTTTCTGCCCTAAATGTTGGTCCAAATGTGTATACATTACGAAAAGCAAATGCATAGTTTTCTACATCTAATTGACCACTAACAGTAAGATGTGCATTCTTTCCAAAGAAATCTTTAGAATAGTCAACTGATCCATCTTTTAAAGTTGGTACATTTTTCATGTCTAATATAGAAACATTAAACATTTCTCCTGCCCCTTCACAGTCACTAGCTGTAATTATTGGTGTATGCACATAAACAAATCCTCTTTCTTGAAAAAATTTATGAATTGCATAAGACAATACACTACGTACACGAAAGACTGCATTAAATGTATTTGCTCTAGGACGTAAATATGAAATTGTTCTTAAATATTCAAATGTATGTCTTTTCTTTTGAAGTGGATAATCACTATCTGAAATATCAATAATTTCAACTTTTTTTGCTTTTATTTCAAATGGTTGTTTTGCATTTTGTGTTTCTACAACATTTCCTTCTACAACAATAGATGAACTAATACTTAACTTACATATTTCATTAAAGTTATCTAAGGTATTATCAAATACTATTTGAACATTTTTAAAAAAAGTTCCATCATTTAATTCTATAAAACCAAAAGTCTTAGAATCTCTAACAGTTCTTACCCATCCTGAAACTTGTACTTGTTTTTCAATATATTTTTGTGTATCTTTGTACAATTGTTTTACTAAAGTATCTTTCATAAAAAAGCCTCCCTATATTATATGGTAAAATTATATTACAAAATTTGACAAAATTCAATTATTATATCAATAGTTTCATTATTTTATTTTTACTTATTAGTCCTTCACTTCTTTTATATTCTTCTCCATTTTTTAATACCACTAGTGTAGGTATGTTCATTATATTATATTGTATTGCTAATTCTTCTTGCTCGGTTACATTTACTTTTAAAATTGTAATATCTTCATTTTCATTTGAAAACTCTTCTAATACCTGCTCTAATTTGTTACAAGGTCCACACCATGTAGCAAAAAAATCTATCAAAACAATATCATTACTTTCTATTTCTTTTTTAAATTGTTTTTCATCAACATGTATAATACTCAAAACATTTACCTCCTAAAAACCTAAATAAAACATATAAAATCCTATCAATAATATTATAGTTCCCAATATATATTTTAAAATACTGCTAAATTTTCCATATTTTTCACTTTGCATTATTTTTTTTGCTGTTCCAACGCAAGTTCCAGTTATTATTACCAAAACACTATGACCTATGGAATATATTAGTAATAAAAATATACCCCAAATCATATTTCCACTATTTGCAACCAAAGCTAATAAAACTATTAAAACTGGTGTTGAACATGGCGAAGCAAAAATTCCACCTAAAATTCCTGCTATAAATGCTCCAACAATTCCTTTTTTTGTACTTTTTGATTGAAGATTTGTTGGTTTAACAAATGTAAATATTTCAAAAGTTTGTAGAGCCATCATAATCATTATTATACCTAATAATATATACCACCAAGAACCTCCTTGTTGCATATATTTACCTAATATTGAAGCTAACGCTCCTAAAGTAGTAAAAGTTATTGCCATACCTATTGAAAAGAAAACAGATAACTTAAAAGCCTTTTTCCCACTATTTGCTTGTGTTCCACTTACACATCCTATAATTAGCGGAATAGTTGTTAAAGAACATGGCATTATTGACGATATAATACCTGCAAATAGTGATATTAGAGGTGCAATCCAAAAATTATTTTTTATAACTTCTGACATTGTTTCAAGTATATTATTCATTTAATCCCATCTCCCTTAACATTGATTTCATATCATCTACAGTTAATGCTCCAATATGTCTTGTTAAAGTATGATTTCCATTATCATCTGTTATAAATTCTAATTGTATATCCTCGGCGTTTTCAGGAGCATAAGGTGTTCCGTCACTATTTATAAATATTTGTATTGGTATTAATTCAACAGGATAGCCATCTGCTAATTGTGGATATTCCCAAACATCTATAAATCTCACTATTGCCTTTCCTTTAGTTTCTTCATAAACTTGTTTTAAATCTGGCTCCATTTGTTTACAAGGCATACAATCTTCAGATCCAAAATCTATTATAATTGGTAACTTACTTTCCTTTAATTTTTCTATATTAAAATCACTTGTAATTTCCATTGCTTCATTTTTAATTTCTTCAAGTTCTTGGTTTGATTTATCATTTTTTAAAAACCATATCCCTACAATTATCAATATAATTGCTATTATAATTATTATTGAAGAAATTTTATTTTCCATTGTCTTTCCTTCTTTCCTTTGTTTTTATTATTATATCATAAGTTCTAATTTTAAATCATCATAATTTATCAAAAGATTATATAAATTATTATGAATTAAGTGATACTAAAAAATAAACTCATATATCAATAGATTTGATTATGAGTTTATTTTTAATCTTTTACATTTTATTGATTTTTATTTTTTGATTCTTCATAAGCTTTTCTTACAGCCTTTGCTAATTGATCTGCACATGATGTTCCTCTTCCTGCACAATCAATTCCTCCTATTTTTTCTTCAATTTCTTCTACTGTTAATCCTTCAACTAATCTTGGAAGAGCTTGTAAATTTCCAGGGCATCCTCCTTCAAAATGTACATTTGTTACTACATTTCCTTTTAAAGTAAAAGTAATTACTGTAGAACAAGTTCCTTCTGTTTCATAAACATATTCCATTTCTTTCACCTCTTTATATATTGTTTCATTTTTTTATACTAATAATCAAATATTTTTTCTAAAACATTTTTTAGTCTAACAAAAATAGGCTGATTTTTATCAACTCCATATATACAACTTTCATAAACACTTGTATAATACCATTTTTGTTTGTCTTTATTTCTTTTTAATGCTCCCCATGCTTTTTCTTCTCCATATAGTTCAATACAATCTGATAAATCTTCTAGATTACTTATTTTATCACATGCAATAATCAATTTAGATCCTATTGGTGCATTTTTTGTATGTTCTATTGTGTGTTTTTTTCTATCTTCCCATTCCAAAGATTTATCTGGTTCAGATGCATCATAAACATATTTCATGATTTCTTCTCCAAATTCATTTTTTATATCTTCAAAGGTATGGTCAGTATCTTCTACTACATCATGTAAAATTCCAGCTGCTACAATATTATCATCACATCCATTTCTTTGTAAAATCATTCCAACTGTATATGGATGGAAAATCATATCTATGTCCTCTATTTTTCTTCTTTGATCTTTGTGTGCTTTTGTTGCGTAATAAATAGCATATTCAATTTTATCTTTTCCTCTATACATAATATAGTAGCCTCCTTGTAAATCATTATACATCACAACTCTTTTATTGTAAACATTATTTTCTTATGATATAACAAAATCTCTCCTGTATATGTGTTTTCTTTTTAATTCCAATCATCAATTATTTCTTTTTCTATTTTTAAATTTCCATAACCAATACCTATTTTTATTTCTTTTCTTTTTTCTCCGTGACAGTCAGTACCTCCAGACATTAGTAAATTATTTTCTTTACAATATTTTTTTAGAGTAGAACTTTGCTCTTTTGTAAAACTTGAATGATATACTTCAACTCCATCAATTATTTTATTGTTCTTTAATGTATCTAAAAATCCAATTGTATCTTCTAAATTATATCTATATGGATGAGCAACAAATAGTTTTCCATATGCTTGTCTAACTTTTTTTGCAACAATATCTGCAGTTGGATAATTACAACTAAAATCTACATATACTGGAAATTTCTTATCTGTTACACAACGTTCAAAGAAAACATTTATATTGTCCCATTCTTCTTGTTTAAAATACTTTTTATTTTCTTCATATTTTTTTATTTCAGGATATATAATATCTATTGGCCATCCTTTTTCTTTTTCGTATTTTATATCTCCTATTTTTATATTATTTCTTTTGCAACTACTAATCATTTGGTTGAATTCAATATCTAATTTTGGTTTTCTATTTTCATATTTTTCACAAACCCAGTCTTTTATCTTTTTATAGTCTATTCCATATGCTAATAGATGGAAAAAGATACCATCATAAACTGTACTAAATTCTATACCAGGAATAATTTTTCCTTTGAATATTTTTTTATAGTTTATTTGTTCTAATTCTTCCAATCCTCTTATCGTATCATGATCTGTTATTGCCAATACTTCAATCTTAGCTTTTTGAGCTTCCTCCAAAAGTTTTCTTACATCCCATGTACCATCCGAATAACTAGTATGTGTATGTAAATCTATCATTCTAATTTAACTCCTTTATTTAATCGAAAAAACCTTACTTTTCGTAAGGTTAATTTCTATTCATTAAACATATTCTTTATTGCTTTCTTTCTTATTCTTTGAATTGCATTGTCCACAGATTTTACAGGAGCATCTAATTTTTTAGCAATTACTACATAACTTTCCCCTTTTATAAATCTATCTAAAACCTGCTTTTCAAATTTACTTAACGATTTATCAATAGATGTATGTATTTCTTGATAGTATTCTCTTTTCATTATTGTTTCTAATGGATCTTCTATCAAATGACTATCAAATGTATCTATTAACTCAACACTTTCTTCATCATTATCATATGCTGATGTATTTAAAGATAAATATGAATTTAATGGTATATGTTTTTGTCTATTTGATGATTTTATTGCTGTTATCAATTGTCTTTCTATACATATATTAGCAAAAGTCTTAAATGCACTTTGCTTTTCTTGGTCAAAACTTTTTATCGCCTTAAATAACCCTATCATACCTTCTTGCAAAATGTCGTCCTTCTCTCCACCGACCATGAAAAATTTACTAACTTTAATATTTACTAATTCTTTGTATTTATTTAGTAAGTACGTTAGTGCTTGTTCGTCACCTTGTTTTATATATGAAATTACCTCTTCGTCCGTTTTATTATTATATTTATTTGTAAAGTAGTATATTTCTTCTTTTTGCATGTATTTAAGTACCTCCAAAGGTTATCTGCACCAATTATATATCTCTATTGCAGTAATGTCAATATCTTACGCGATTATTTGTTGATTTCTGTATCAATTATTTTCCATATACTATTATCTTCCATATCTTTTTGCCATTCAGCAACTCCGCCTAAGTTATATTCAGGTATTAAAGATATTTTTTCTTTTATAGATTCTACATCTTCTATCCACATTTTCATTGTTGTATTTCCATTTATATATTCAATATAGTTTTGTTTTAAATCATTATCCCATTGTTTTTCTACACCATTTGGTAAAATTCTTTCAACATCTTTCATATTTACAACTGTGCTAGTTGCCTTTCCATCAGATCCTTCTGCCCATAATCTTGTATAAAACGGAATTGCAAGTAAAATCTTGTCTGATTTAATTTCTTCAGTTTTTAATAATTTTTCTAGACTTAATTTTACCCAATTATATCCTGCTGTTGTTCCAGCTTTTGTGCTTGAAATTCCATATTGGTCATATGCCATAAATACAATGTAATCGGCCACATCACCTATAACATTTCTATCAAAGCACATTGACCATGTTTCTCCACCATCAGGAGCTGTAACATCAACAGAAACCACATCTCCTATTTCCTTTATTCTAGGAGTTAGTTCTATTATAAATCTAGAATATAAATCAATATCTTCTTGTTTCATATTTTCAAAATCTATATTTATTCCATCTAAGTTGTTTTCAACACAAGCCCTTTCTATACTTTCAATTAGTTCTTTTCTTTTTTGATAATCATTCATAACTTGTGATGTTACATCTATCATATTTTCCCCTGTATTTTGAACCATTGGCCATACTTTATATCCATTATCATGTGCCCACTTAATATATTTTTTTCCTTCATTTCCTATGTTTTCTTTTAAGTTGCCTTCTTCATCCAAATAAAAGAAGCTAGGTGAGACTACATTAATACCTTCAAAACTTGATCCACTTCTATCAGGTGCAGTAGAATACATAGAAAAATAATCCCAAAACATATTTACTTTATTTTCAATTTGTTTTTTTGGTTCTTCAGCTTGTCTTATTATTTTTTCATTTTCTAAATTCTTAGATTTTACATATCCAAGTTTTCCATCTTCAGTTCTAATTAAAGTTTTATTATTCTTTGTTTCATTAACCTTTATTACATTAGATCCTTTTTTAGCTTTTGCTACAGTTTTTCCTATTATTCCTGAAGATGATTTTACTAATACATTGTTTTTTAATGTACATTGTTTTTGTTCTCTATCTGTTGAATCTATAGTAACAACTTTTGTTTTATCATGATATTCAATATCTATACCATATACATCTTTCATTTCTGAAATAGGTAAATACTTTTCTCCATCATCTCCGACTCTTGCATGTGCTTTTGTTGATTGTGTTTTACCATTTATTTCAATTTCATTATCATCAAATCCAATTTCAGCAATTTTTTCATCATATGTTGTAACAATTAGGTTGTCTACTTCATAAATATGTTTATCAAAAAAGTTTTGAATGTCCAATTTTGATAAATAAATAACATCATCTTTTATTACTACATCATTTTTCATATTAGATGTTATATTTCTATTATTTATTATTAAATTGATTTTTTTATTTTTATCAAAAATTATATAATTACTTAAAATAAAAATTAGTATAACTACAACTAAAATTATTAAAATATTTCTTATAATTTTAAATGATTTATTATTACTACTTGCTCTTTTTCCTCTTTTCATGTTTTTCTCCTTTTAACTTCATATAGTCTTATTTTATATGAACTTCAAAAATAAAGCAACATAAAAACATAAAAAAATCACTTTAAAAAAGTGATTTTAATTTTAATTAAATTCTTATTGTATTAAATATTGTAATTAAAGTAACTCCAACATCAGCAAATACAGCTTCCCACATATCTGCTATTCCAAATAAACTTAATAATAATATTGCAATTTTTACACCTATTGAAAATAATAGATTTTGTATAATTATTTTATTTGTTCTTTTAGATATTTTTATCGCATCAGAAACTTTAATGATTTCATCTGTCATAATAACAACATCTGACGCTTCAATTGCACTACCAGAACCAATTCCACCCATTGAAATTCCAATATCTGATCTTGCTAAAACTGGACTATCGTTTATCCCATCACCAACATATGCTACTTTTTTATTAGCTTTTAGTTCTTTTTCCAATTCTTTATATTTATCAGTTGGTAACATTTCATATTTAACATTTTTTATTCCTAATTTCTTTGCTATTTTAATAGCTACTTCTTTTTTATCTCCTGTGAACATTTTTGTCTTAATATTTTGTATATTCAATTCTACTAAAGCATTTTTTGCATCTTTTTTTATTTCATCATTTATTATAATTTTACTAACTATTTCCTCATCTATTTTTAAATAGATTATAGTTCCTTCTTTTTCTTTTTCAGTTTTTTGTTGAACAAAATCCGCATTTCCTATTTTTATTTTTTTATCTTCATATTCATATTTAATTCCTTTTCCAGAAACTTCTTCAAAGTTTTTTACATTTTTTGTTTTTACGGATTTTCCAATTTCTTCGTTTGCCTTTTTTATAATTGATTCTGCAATAGGATGTTTTGATAAACTCTCTCCCATTGCTAAATATGTAAACACTTCATTTTTAGTATATTTTTCATTAAATATTTCTATCTTTTCTACTTCAAATTTTCCTGTTGTTATTGTTCCTGTTTTATCAAATATTACTTCATCAACATCTTTTAATCCATCTAAATAGTCACTACCTTTTATAAGTATTCCTCTTTTAGATGCTTTACCTATTCCTGTGAAATATGAAAGTGGTACAGATATTGCAATAGAACAAGGACATGAAATTACCAAAAATATCAAAGCTTTATATATACTTTCTGCATAAGTTACACTTTTTAAAAATATTGGCATAGTTACTCCAACTAATAGAGCTAAACCTAATACTATTGGTGTATATATTTTTGCTGCTTTAGCTACAAAAGTTTCTGTTTTTGCTTTTTTATCTGTTGCATTTTCAACTAAATTTAATATTTGATTTACTGTACTATTTTCATAATCTTTTGTTACCTTAACTTCTATAACTCCTTCAACATTTATTCCTCCTGAAATAACTACAGAATCTTTAGAAACTTTTACAAGTTTACTTTCACCTGTTAAAGAAGAATTATCTAATTTTGTTTCACCTTTTTTAACTACTCCATCAAGTGGTATTTTTTCTCCAACTTTAATTACAATTATATCTCCAACCTTAACTTTGTTAGGCTGTACTTTTTTAATTTTATCATCTTTTTTTAAGTTAGCATATTCAGGTTTTATATCCATTAAATCTGTAATTGATTTTCTTGTCTTGTTAATAGCTTTTGACTCTAAAATTTTTCCTATTTCATATAATGTAATTACCATAATTCCTTCAGTAGCTTTATTTACAAAAAAAGCACCAATACATGAAATCAATATTAAAGTATTTTCATCTAATACCCTGTTTCTAAATATTTGTTTAAAAGCTTTTTTTGCAGTTTTTGATAATAGAATTACTAGAGATATTATTGTAAAAAGATTATATACAATACTAATTTTTTCAAATAATATTCCTATCAAAAACATCAGGATACCTAAAATTATCCTATAAATATCATTTGAATTTCTCTCTACATCATTTATTTCTTCATTATCTTCAAATAGTCTAACATCAGGTTCAATTGATTGAATCTTTTTTTCTAATTCATCTTTTATATTCCCTTCCATTTGTGTTTTTAATGAAATTTTTGATGTTGAAAAATTGACTGTTACATCATTATATTCTTTCATTTTTTGAAGTTTTTCTTCTACTTCTCTTGCACAATTTGCACAGTCTAATCCTTTAATAGTAAATCTATA
>CANQQC010000002.1 GCA_947625925.1 uncultured Clostridia bacterium
TATATATACAGTTGACTTAGAAAGAGTTGTTTTTATTGAACTAGAAGGATTTAATGACATTGATGACATTATCAACTACAAATTGGTAATTGAATTAATGGGAAAACATAGTAATATTATCTTATTAGATGAATCTAATCTAATTATTGATAGTTTACGACATATCAAAGAAAATGATAGTAATTATCGTAATATATTACCACATTATAAATATGTATTTCCAAGTACTGATAAAATAAACATATACGATATAAATAACTTTAAAGATTTTGAAAAACAAATAGATATAAATAATATAGCATCATCAATTTGCAAAACTTTTAATGGAATAAGTAAAACTTTTATAAATGATGCTATTAGTTTTAATGACTCTTTAGAAGATATTTATAATTATATTCTAAAAATAATAAATAATCTGCATCTTCTTGAATTAAAACCTTTAGATAATAATAAAGATTATAGTGTTAAAATTTCAGATAATAAAGATTTATTTTCATTAAACTTTCAAATAGATGATTTTTATACAAATAAAGAAAATAATAATAACCTAAAAACGTATAGAGATGGTATTTTAAAATTAATTTTAGCTACTTTAAAAAAATATAATAAACGTTTATATAACATTGATGAAAAACTTAAACAATGTGAAAATATGAATACTTATCAATTATATGGAGAATTGATTACAGCAAATTTATATAAAATAAAAGATGATAATATAGACTTTATAAATTTAGAAAATTATTATGATAATAATAATTTAATTAAAATACCTTTAGATAAAAGATATCCTCCAAGTGTAAATGCAAAACATTATTTTAAAAAATATAATAAATTAAAAAACGCACTTGAAATAGTAACAAAACAAAAAGAAGAAACTATACAAGAATTAAATTATATAGAAAGTGTTGTATATGAAATAGATAGAAGTACTACTTTAGAAGAAATTGATGCTATCTATGAGGAGATTTCAGAACATAATATTTTTAAATTAAAATTATCAAACCCTAACAAAAATTTAAAAGTAAAAAAATCTAAATTAACAAAAAATAAAACTGTTAAATTTAACCCTATAAAATACACTTTTGATAATCATACAATTCTTGTTGGTAGAAATAATAATGAAAATGACTATTTAACTTTGAAATATGCAAATAAATTAGATTATTGGTTTCATACAAAAGATATACATGGAAGCCATGTTATTTTGAAATCAAATCAAAATGAAGTTGTTTCAGATGATTTATTGATAAAATGTGCACAAATCGCGGCATTTCATAGTAAAGCAAGAAATTCTTCAAATGTACCAGTTGATTATTGTCTTGTGAAATACGTAAAAAAACCTTCTGGTAGCAAACCTGGTATGGTCATTTACACTAATAATAAAACATTAAATGTTCAGCCAAGTAATAAATAAAAAACTTTTATTAGTAAAAAATAATATAAAAAAGACTACATTAATTGTAGTCTCTTCTTTGTATTATTTTAATATTGTATAATAATCCATCTTTTACATTAACATTAACGTTAATATTACTCCCCATATCACTTCTGCTTTTGACATAGCATGTGGTAATAATTCTATACTTTCATCTTCAATATTTTCTTTTTCATCTACAATTTCCATAGTATAATATTTTACATTATCTATTTTATAATATAATTCTATTGGACTTATCCCATTAGGTTCTACATTTCCAATTTCTATATATCTTGTTCCTAATTCTACGTCTCTTGAAGAAAACAATTGTAATTTTATAAACTTATTTGATATATCATTTTGTTCTGTATTATGTATAACACCTTTAACTCTGCCACCTACTAAAGTAGCTTCTGCTTGGTATACTTCTATTTGACTATCTTTATTTATGCAATCAATTGGCTTATATGTAGAATTAATACCTACATTTATTAAAAAGTCCGACAATATCCAAAAAGCAACTATCCATAAAACATATTTTAATAGGGTTCCCATTCTTTTCATAGTATTTTTTACCTCTCATTTTTATTTATTACTATATTATACCAAAAAAAGCGTTTATTTTCAAGGTTTTGTAATTTTATTTAGTCAATATGAACATTTGGATTCATTTCTTGAGTTGTTTTCCAATTAATATTATATCTTTGTTTTAATATTTTCTTTTTATATTTTTCAAAAATATGTATATATCCCAAACCTTTTTTTATATTTTTAGTCTTAAGTATCTCTTCAACTTCTTTATTAACTTTTTTAAATATTTCTCTATACTCTTCATTATATTCAATCTCATCATGCTTTAGCATATATATAATTCCCCCTTATTATTATCTTTCATAAGAACTTTCTGCTTTTTGTTTGTCTATTTTTTTAACATTTCTTTTTATTTTCTTCATACTATCAAGAATATTATCTTCTATTTCTTCATTGTCATATACAACAATAACATCATTATCGAAATTTTTTATTATAATATTTCTGATAGTGTATTTACCTTCATCCTCTTCTATATCTTCTTTTATATTGTTTATATGATAAAAATCTTCTTCTAAAAACATTTCATCGCACATTAAGATAGAAAATAATCCAGCTCCTAATCTTTCTTCTTCTGTATAATTCTGTTCAAATAAATCCATATCTAATATTCCTTTATCTTCGAATATAGCCAAAATATTATTTAAACAATCATCTCTATCAGAAGAATAGAAAAATTTAAATACTTCTTTTTGCTCATCTACTGTTAAGTCAAGTTTTTTTATAAATCTAAAAATAAATTCATTTATAGAAGGTGTATCTTCATTGTTAATACTTTTACTGATTTCAAAAATATATCTCATATATTCTTCATCAATTTCTTCATAGTAATTAAGTATATAATCTAATGAATCTTCTGTCTTTTCTATTTTTAACTCTTGATATATCTGCGCTAAATCATCTATATCTAACAAATCCGTTTCATACATATCTTCTATAATTGTTGGTACTAAATTAAAAGGTATTCCATATAACAAATCAGCTACTTCACAAAATTTTTCATAGTCTCTTTTACAATGATTATACCATCCATCAATTAAATCAACAGTAGTATCTGTATATCCATATTCACTATATACATATTGGATTGATGGTCCTATTTCGTCAAGTATTTTTTTAATATCATCATCTTTTATATTATTCATATCAGGACAAATTTCTCTAATAATTTTGTCACAATATGCCTTTTCTAAGATACAACTTCTTGTTGTATAATATTTTTGATCATCTAGTTTAGTATCACCATACAAACAATTCTCATCTAAAGTTTCTTCATAATATTGTCTAATTAAATTTGCCATATCATTTTCTATTGATGCTAAAGCTTTTTCTATTTCATTATTATTTAAATAGTTTTCATTATCCCTTAATTCAAGAATTTTTCTACCAATATCTTCAAATTTTTCTCCTAATATATCTGTACAAAAAAACATAAATTCATTTTTTGATTCAAAGAAATATTTTTCTATTGCTTCATCATCATGTCCACTTTGAATTAGTGCATATTGTAATGCTCTTATAAAACTTCCTTCTCTATAATATGAAATTGATTCTACTCCCTTTTCTTTTTTATCTTCATATTCTTCTTTATGTATATATGGAATTTCTTTATTATTTCTTAAATTATAATTTATGCACATATCAGCAAATAAATCAGCATATCCTTCCTCAATAGCATGATTTATTTCTTTAGTAGATATTAAATCTGAAAAAGCATGTGCATACTCGTGAATAATTGTTGATAAATTAACAATTTTATTTTTATTTTCTAAAAACTGTTCTTCTGTTATAAAGATTTTTTTATCTATATAATATCCTGCAAAATTCTTGTTTTCTTCTGCTGAATCCATACTTACAGTAATTTCATCTATAACTTCATTAACTTTATTTAGAACTTCACTTCCGAATGTATCTAAAACAAATTGTCTAATCATTTTTTTTGCTGTTATATTTAGTTTCTCTAAATCATCCATTTTTCCTATCCTTTTTCTCCCAATTAAACTTCTATTATTCCAAGCCATGTAGAATATATATAACTTTTTGAAACTTTAGTATTTAAAGCTTCTTCTAATGCTCTTTTATATAATTCTATTTGCTTTTTATATTTTTTTATCAATTCTTGTTCTTGTCCTTTTTCAACATAATCTGTTTTATAATCTAATAAGATATATTCTCCTTGTTTGTTTTGATAATATAAATCTATTATTCCTTGAACAAGAATCATTTCTTCTGTATCTTCTCCATAAATTTCTTTTGCAGGAATATGAATATAAAATGGTTTTTCTTTATAAACTTTTTTAGCTTCTTTTAAATCTTTCCATATTTTTGTTTTGGTAAATTCTAAAATCACATATGGATTGATTGCTTCTGCTTCTTTGTTTGTTATTATTTCTCTTTTTTCTAAATCATTTATAAGTTCTTTTACTTTATTTATATCATAATCAATACTAACATCAAGATTTTGCATACATAAATGTACTAGAGTTCCTTTTTTTGCTCCAGTAATTTTCTCTTGTTCTTCATTTTTTATGAATTCTGGTTTTGAAAAACTTATCTCTTTTATTTTTTCATTATTTTTCATCTGTTTTATTTCACTTACAGATGTTTTTGTTGGAATCTTAGTTGAAAGCCTATATGGATATTGATATTCTATTATTTTTGCTATATTATTGATATCTTGTTTTGAAATATTTTTTGTTATTATTTTTTCTCTTATATCAATATCTTCTGTTTTTTCCCTCTTTTCAAATTTATTTATCAATTGTTTTTTATCGAAAATGTTAATATTTGCAATTTGCTCCATTTTTTGTTTTTCATATCCATATACTAAAAGAATCCAATCTAAATATGTTTTATATTGCTTTAATAATATAGGGTTGATTTTCTTCAGATTTTTTGGATATATTCTTATTTTTTCTTCTAGTTTTTCTTTTTTCTTATTATAGTCTTTTTGGATTCCTGTAATTATAAGTTTTTCTTTAGCTCTCGTTAATGCAACATATAGTATTCTCATTTCTTCAGATAGATTTTCCACTAACATTTTTTCCTTAATTGCTGCTTTTGTAAGTGTATCATATTCAATTTGTCTTTCATAATCTATATATTTAACACCAATTCCCATTTCTTGATGTAATAAAATATTTTTATTTAAATCCATCATATTAAATTGTTTTCCTGTACTTGATAAAAATACAATAGGAAATTCCAATCCTTTACTCTTATGAATACTCATTATTCTAATTACATTATCATTTTCACCAATAACTTTTGCAGATGTTAAATCTCCATTATTCAACTTTAATTTATCAATAAATCTTATAAAATTATATAAACCCTTAAAACTTGCTGTTTCATATTGTTTTGCTTTTTCAAATAAAAGTTTTAAATTGGCTTGTCTTAATTCTCCATTTGGCATTAAACCAACATAATTATAATAACCTGTATCCGAATAAATCTTCCAAATTAATTCATCTAATGCTAAATATTCTTGCTCTTTTCTCCATGTTTCTAAATTATCTAAAAAAACTTTAATTTTTTCTCTTAATGCCTTATTAACTTGTATCTTAGCTTTTTGCATACAAGTATAAAAATTTGAATATTTGTCTACTAATCTTATTTCCACCAAATCATTATCTGTAAATCCAGCTATATTTGATCTTAATACAGTTGTTAAAGGTATGTCCAAAGTAGGATTATCTATAATCTTTAATAATGCCATTATAGTTTCTATTTCAATAGAATCCAAATATTGGTTAGAAGAATCAGAAAAAACTGGCATTTCATGTTTTAATATTTCTTGTTCATAAGTTGGTGCAATAGCCGATGGAGATCTAAGTAGTATTACTATATCTTTATATGTAACATCTCTAAATATTTGCTTTTTATTATCATAAACTTGAAATTTAGAATCAATCATTTCTTTTATTTTATTTGCGACAAATCTTGCTTCAAGTTCTACATCTTCTATTCTTTCTTCTTGTTCTTCATTATCATCTTCTTCTTGTTCTTTTTCTATTGTTATTACATTTATCTGTGTTTTTAAATCTTGATCATTATTTTTATAACTTGCACCTAAATTTAAAAATTCCTCTTCAATATATTCTATATCTCCTAATAGGTTACTCATAATATTTTCAAAAATCATATTTGTAAAATCTAATACATTTTTTCTACTTCTAAAGTTTTTAAATAATTGAACTTTTAAATCATCACTTTCTTGAAACTTTTCTTTTATTTTATACTTACTATATTTATTTAAAAATAGTTCTGGCATTGCTTGTCTAAATTTATATATACTTTGTTTAACATCTCCAACCATAAACATATTATTACCTTTTGATATTGATGTTAAAATATATTCTTGTACAAGATTACTATCTTGATATTCATCTATTGCAATTTCTTCAAATTTATCTGAGTACTTTTTTGCAATATCTGTTTTTAAAATTTCACCATTATTTTCTTGTACTAAAATTTTTAATGCTAAATGTTCAATATCACTAAAATCAACAATATTTTTTTCTCTTTTTGAATTAGAAAATCTTCTTCCAAATTCTAAAATCAAATTTTTTAATTTATCAAGAACTATATACATTCTATATATATCTTTATTAAGTTCTATAGATTTATCAATTAGAATTTTTTTTATTTTCGCATCTTTTCCAACATAGTTTTTCTTTATGTTATCACGTACTAATTTGGCCTCATCTTTTGCTTGTGATTCTACTTTTTTTCTTGACCATGTTGCAAAAGTTAAATTTTGAAATATTTCATATGCATTATCCCAATTATTCAAACTTTGTTTAAATGTTTTTAATTTATCAATATCATCTTCTATTATTTTTTGAAATGGGTCTAATTGGATGTCATATGATAAGCTTTTTTCTATTGATTGTAATTTTGTAATATCTTCAATCAAAATTTCATCAATTTGTTCTAATAATACGCTTCCCCATATAGTTTTAGAAAAATCATTATCTATTTCTTTTTCTAAATTAAACATCTCAATCTTATCATTTAGCCATTTTTCTGGGAATGGATTACTTTGTATATATGTATAAATATTTTGAACTATATCTTTTAGGGGTGTATCATCTCTATAGCTTGTATATGTAGTTATTAGTTTTTCAAAATCTTTATCTTGATTTTCATATTTCTCTTCAAATATTTCTTCTAGTACTTCTTGTTTTATTAACTCTATTTCGGCTGTATCTGCTATTCTAAAATTTGGAGAAATGTTTTCTAGTTCATAGAAATTATTTCTAACAACTTCCAAACAAAAAGAATCTATTGTACAAATATTTGATTTATTTAATAGTGTTATTTGTTTTTGTAAATTTAAATCATCAGGATTCTCTTCTAATTTTTTGTATATTGCTTCTAATATTCTTTCTCTCATTTCAGAAGCAGCAGCATTTGTAAATGTAACCACAAGTATTTTATCAATATCAACTTTTTCATTTACAATCTTATTTATTATACGTTCAACTAAAACTGCCGTTTTTCCACTCCCAGCAGCTGCAGCGACTAAAATATTAGATCCTTTTTCATATATTGCTTGTTTTTGTTCGTTTGTCCAATTCATACTTTCTCCTTTTCTTCGATATTTTACCATTTTCTTATACTAAATTCAACAAAAAAATAACTAATTTAAAACTATCTTTTAAATTAGTTATTTAATTTTTTAAACACTTGCACTTTCAGTTGCAGAAGTATATAATATTATATTACCTTTTTTATATTCTTGTAATATATGTTCATAAATATTATTTTCTACATTTCTTACCATTTTTGGATGAACCAAAAATCTAATAGATAATTCCAAATGATCCTTTACTAATTTCGTATAAATTATAGGTTCTAATTTATTAAAATAAATTCTATATTCAACCGTTGCTTCTTCCATTGCATCTTCCATATTTTTTGGAATAGTCTTTAAAATCTCATCCTTTCTTAGAATGTTATGTATAATCTTCTTTGTTTTCTCTAAATCTGAATTTAAATCAACATCTATTACTACTTCATCCCAAACATATTTAAATGCTTTAACATAGTTTTTTAAAGGTACGTTGAAAATTTCAGTATTTGGTATATGTGTTATTTTTCCTGTACTTTGTTCTCCTTTTTCTTTTTCCTCAATATCTAAAACATCAAATCCTAACGCATGTATATTTATTACATCTCCCCTAATACCATCAATTTCAATTCTATCTTCTAATTCAAAAGGCTTTGATACTCTTATATATAACCCAGCAAAGAAGTCAAATATTATTTCTCTTATTGCAATTGCAACACCCGCAGATATAAAACTTATTAGTGTCATAATACTTTCAAGTTTTTCGCTCCAAACAAATAATATTGAAACAAATGCAACTACATTTAGAATTATTTGTAATGTTTTGTTAAAAAAGAATTTTTTCTTTCCACTAATACTTATATTAGCATAAACCTTTTTTATTATAAATTTTATAATTAAACATACTACTAATATTTCTAAACTTTTAACAGTTAATATTATATAGCTTGGATCTATTCCAAATATTTCTGCAATATATTTTGAAATTTCTTCTAAATAATTCATGTATTATTCCTCCTTTGCCCTAATTTTGCCTTAATTTCCCTATATTTTATTATATCATAATCCACTTAAAAAATCTAGTATTTTCAAGCTTTTATAGATTTTACAACGAAATATAAGAACTTAAATATTTTACTGTCTTTTAATTTTAAAAAATTGAATGTTTTCTATTGAATTTATTTTGTTTTTATTATACTATATATGCAGAGAAGTTTTATATATTTTTATATAACTTATGAACATAGGAGGAACTATAATGCCAAGAAAAACAAAAGAACAAAAAGAATTAGAAGAAAAAAAAGAAGTTAAAAAGAAAGTAACATCAGAAAAGCCAAAAAAATCAGTAGCTAAAAAAGCGTCTACTGCAACTAAAAAGACTACTGCTAAAAAAACTACTACAACAAAAAAATCTGCTACTAAAAAAACTACAACAACTACTAAAAAGGTTGCTTCTAAATCAACCACTAAAAAAGTAGCAACTAAAAAACCAACTACTACAAAGAAAAAAACTGCTACTTCTAAGAAATCATCTACTAAATCAAAAAAAGAAACTCTTATAGATAAATCTTTAGAAGTTACTGAATATTATGATTTACCATATAAATATAATCAGACTGTAGTAAAAATATTGGCTCAAACTCCAAACACTTTATTTGTTTATTGGGAAATTTCTGATGAAGATATAGAGAATTATAAAAAACAATATGGTGATAATTTCTTTGAAATTACTCGACCTGTTTTAATTGTTCATAATGTTACTTTGGATTATTACTTTGAAATAGAAATAAATGATTTTGCAAATAGCTGGTATTTAAAAGTTAATAATACAAAATGTGAATATAAAATTGAGCTTGGTAGACGTCCTATTAATAATGATTTCAACGAGAAGTTTGAAAACAACTATATATATGTTGCTTCTTCAAATAAAATAGAATCTCCTAATGATCATATTTTAATAAATGACTTACCAAATATCATTAAATTTAGAAATGTTAAAACTAATCAAGAATATTTTAGAAAAATATCTGAATTAGCTATAAGTAAAAACATAAATAAAATGTATGATTTATATAAATTGATCTATCAAGATGAAAATATTGATGATTTAACAAATCCATCTTCAGGAGGAAATCCTTCTTCTGGTACTTTTTCATCAACATTTAAGTAAATTACTAAAAACAAAGGAGAAAAATAATGCAAACTAAAAAAGGTTATGTAAGCTTTGTACTTCATGCTCATCTTCCCTTTATACATCATCCTGAAAGTGACGATTATTTAGAAGAATCTTGGCTTTATGAGGCTATTTCAGAAACATATATACCTTTACTTAATAATTTTCAAAAACTAGTAGATGAAAAAGTTGATTTTCGTATTACAATGTCTATGACACCACCACTATTATCTATGTTAGACAATAAATTATTACAAAAAAAGTATATAAATTATTTAAATAAATTGATTGAACTTTCAAAAAAAGAGATAAAAAGAACAGCTGGAGATGAGCGATTAAATAAACTATCTAAATATTATTATGATCGTTATTCTAATGATTTACATGTTTTTAAGGATGTATATAATTGTAATTTAATAAATGCTTTTAAACATTTTCAAGATATTGGTGTTTTGGAAATTATCACATGTGGTGCAACACATGGATATTTTCCTATTTTATATGTCAATGAAAAAACTATTAGAGCTCAAATTGCTGTTGGAGTTCAAACATATGAAAGATATTTTGGAAGAAAGCCTCGTGGTATTTGGCTACCTGAATGTGGATATGTTCCAGAATCAGACAAATATTTAAAAGAATTTGGTATAGAATATATTATAACAGAATCACATGGAATTTTATATGCAGATCCAACTCCTATTTACGGTACTTTTGCCCCTATCGTTTCACCTGAAGGAGTCATAGCATTTGGACGTGATATTGAATCTTCTAGACAAGTTTGGAGTTCAATAAATGGATATCCAGGTGATTTCAATTATAGAGAATTTTATCGTGATATTGGTTATGATGCAGATTATGATTATATAAAACCATATATTGCTCATAATGGAGTACGTGTACATACTGGTATAAAATATTATAGAATAACTGGAAAATCAGAATTTAAAGATTATTATAATCCTCAATGGGCAAAAGATTCTGCTCATATGCAAGCAGGACATTTTTTAGATTCTAGAAATGCACAAATAGAAAATTTATCAAATAATATGGATACTCCCCCTATCATTTTATGTCCTTATGATGCTGAGTTGTATGGTCATTGGTGGTATGAAGGTCCATATTGGTTATATATTTTATTTAAAAAAATATATTATGATGATTGTAATTTTCAATTAATAACACCATCAGAATACATTGATCGTTATCCAAATATGCAAGTTTCATCACCTTGTCGATCTAGTTGGGGTGCAAATGGATATAGTGAAGTATGGTTAAATCAAACAAATGACTATGTTCATAAACATCTTCATGTTGCTGGAGATAGAATGTGTGAATTAGCTTGGATGTTTCCTGATGAAAATGAGGGTATAAAAAAAGAAGCTTTAAATCAAGCAGCTCGTGAATTATTACTGGCTCAAAGTAGTGATTGGCTATTTATTATAACTAATGGAACAATGGTTGATTATGCTAAAAAAAGAATTAAGGATCATATTGGTAGATTTACAAAATTATATAATCAAATCAAATCTGACACTATAGATGAAAAATTTTTAAAAGATATTCAGAAAAAAGATTGTTTATTTCCTGATATCGACTATAGAATATATAGATAAAAAATGGATTTAAAATCCATTTTTTTTTGATATTTTTCTCTTTTCTTTATTATTTCATTTTCAAAATTCCAAAATATAAAACAAGTTACCTTTTTATACTATTAGCATATTATAATGTATAACTTTTAAAAATTTAGTAGATACTAGTTTTATTAAGAAAGGAGAATTTTCGTCTATGAAGTCATTATGTATAAAAACAAACAATACAAAATTACTAGATTATCTACTAAATGAACTTAGAAGCTTAGAAATCAAAAATGTTTGTTTTACTGTAAAAAAATTTAGACATTATAAAAATATAATTATACATTATAATGGAAAAGACCTAGCTAGTTTTTATTCAGTTATTAGTAATATATTATCCTTTTTGGTAATTGATGAATTAGAAGAAAGTTTTCTAAAAAAAAATATAATTCATAATTATTTTTATTTTGATTCTAATGAAAGAAAACAAATATTAAATCTTTGTTATGATTTACTTGCCGAAGATTTCACAAATTTATTTAATAAAAAATTTAATGCTTTGTATAATAATTTTTTATTATATATCTCTTCACACAAATCAATTGTTTTAAGTGGATTTATAAATTTTAGACTTCAAAATTATTTATCTATATTAGATGATATTGTTGGAGAAGCTGTAAATTCTTTTATAATTGAAAAAGAATATCTAGAATTTATTTCTTTACTAAAACTATATATCAATTCTCAAACTTCACAATGTAATATTGTTCATTTAATCTACTCTTCATCTAATTCAATTCTATTGGATGAAAACAAACAAATAATTGAAGATTCTAAAGATATTTTTGAAGCAAAATATTTAAGTGATATATCATTTTCTTCTAATGATTATACATTAAATACATTACTTAGTTTATTACCTAAAAAAATTCATATACATTTAATAGATGATTATATGGATGAATTTATAGATACTCTGCAAACAATATTTGAAAATAAAGTTTTTATATGTAAAGATTGTGATATATGTAGGATATATAAAAATCCAAAACGCTCTTTATTTAAAAATAAAAGATAATCAATTTTAAATTGATTATCTTTTATTTCAACAAGAAAATATCTTGTTGATTGTAGATTGATAAACTTTAATAAGTTATTTGTTTAGCTCTATTACTTTTAAATTATCTTTTTTGATTGACCTTTCCATTTCTTCTTGTAACCAATCAGGAATTTCTTCACCTTTTAGTTCTTTACCAAGGCTTTTTACAATATTTTCTATTCTACAACTACCATATGCATCCATATTTACTACAAGATATCTAGAATAATTTTCTTTAACTATTCCTTCTATGACTTTTTTACTTAATCCTCTTTTTTTAATTTCAGGATTAAATATTAATAAATCTAAATATGTTGCACTATAATATTTGTCAGCAATAGCAAAGCCTTTAATACAATTACCATATATTTCTTTAACAATAGCAATTTCTCTATTTGGATCTTTCCAAATTATATAATTTAATTCTTCTTCTGTTAATTGGTACATTGTACAACTTACGATTTCCATTAGTCTTTTTATAAGGATATCTTTTCTAAAATAACCTCTACTACTCCCAATAAATAACGATAATTCTTGTGTTAATTTCATTTTGAAAGTACCTCATATAATGTTATGAATCTAAATATAGCCAAACAACTATCAATCATCACTAAAAAAGCTAATTTAATTATATCACTTTTGGTAAATTATGTCAACAAAATTGTTTGTTCTACCTACTGTAAACTCATATTTATTCCTCTTGCCACAACAGAACTCATATTAATAATTAAGTCATCTATTTCTTTTGGTGTAACAATCATATTATAGTCATTTGGTAACAAAGCTTCTTTTATTGCATCATAATTATCTTCCTCTTTTAATTTGTTTAAATATGAATTTGATTCTCCTTTTTCCTGAAGTTTATTTATAAAAATATCTAAACAATCATCAGTAATAGTTGCTAAATCTACAACTGTTGGTACTCCGAATAGCAATCACAGGAACTTTTAAATTCTTTATACTAATTTCACTTCTTTTATTTCCAACCCCTGCTCCTGGTACTATTCCCGTATCAGATAATTGAATTGTTTTACTTATTCTATTGATATTTCTTGATGCTAATGCATCTATAACAATTACAAGCTTAGGCCTAATATTATCAACAATTCCTTTTAAAATTTCAACTGTTTCAATTCCTGTAGTCCCTAAAACTCCTGGTGATATTGCACTAACTGATCTTGTATCTTTATCTAAATATTGTGGCATATATTGTAGTATATGTCTTGTAACATCAATATCAGATACAACCTTTGGTCCAAGAGCATCTGGTGTTACATATTCATTTCCCAATCCCACAACCAATATCTCAGATTTAGCATCTATATGTTTTTTTATTAGCTCCTTTATCTCTTTAGATAAACAAGTTGCGGCCTCTTCAATTTCTTCATCTTGTGCTATTTTTAAATTATCAATATCAATTGTTATATAAACTCCTTTTGGTTTTCCTAGTATATTTTCTCCATTTTCATCAAGTATTTCAACTTTAGTCTTTTTTATATGGTCATTATATTTTTCTTCTTCAGATTTTACCCCTTGTGTATCTTGCATATTATTTGCTTTTTTATAAATATCTCTTCTCTCATCTGCCAAATCTGTTCTAAAATTTAATTTTTTATTATAAGACATAAAAAAACCTCACTTTCTACTTGTATTTTTTGTAAAAAATGAGATTTTTATTCATATTAGAATATTCCTTCTATTTCTCCTTTTTCATTTATATCTACACCTTCTGCTGCAGGTACTTTTGGCAATCCTGGCATAGTTAACATATTTCCAGCAATTGCAACTATAAATTCGGCTCCAGTTTTTAAAATGATTTCTCTTATATGTATATCATAATCTCCTTTTGCTTCTAGATTATTCAAGTCATCTGATAAAGAATATTGAGTTTTAGCAATACAGATAGGAAAGTCTCCATATCCCAATTTTTTAATTTTTTCTATTTCTGCTTTTGCTTCATCAGAATATTTAACACCTTTTGCACCATATATTTCTTTTGCAATTTTTTCGATTTTTTCTTCTATACTATCTTCTAATTCATATAGATATTTAAATTCATTAGATGAGTTTTTATTTTCTTCTATAGCTTTAACTAATGTATTAGCTATATCTGTAGCACCTTCGCCACCTTTTCCCCATCCTTCAACTAATTCCATTTTTATATTCTTTTCATCTAATTTAGTTTTCAAAAATTCAAGTTCCTCATCTGTATCAGTATTGTATCTATTTAAAGCTACAACAACAGGAAGTCCATATTTATTTGCTAAATTATTATGATGGTGATATAGATTACTTAAACCTCTTTCTAGTCCTTCAAGATTAGGTTCTAATATATTTTCTTTATTTACTCCTCCATGATATTTTAATGCTTTTATTGTTGCTACAATAACGACCGCACTTGGTTTTATATTTGCCTTTCTACATTTAATATCTAAAAATTTTTCAGCTCCTAAATCTGCTCCAAAACCAGCTTCCGTTACAACATAATCTGATACTTTTAATGCAAGTTTTGTTGCACTAATACTATTACATCCATGAGCAATATTTGCAAATGGTCCTCCATGTATTATTGCTGGAGTTTTTTCTAATGTTTGAACTAAGTTAGGATTAAATGCATCTTTTAGAAGAGCTGCCATTGCTCCTTGAGCTTTTAAATCCTTTGCAAATACAGGTTCATCATCTTCATTATATCCTATTATAATATTTCCTAATCTTCTCTTTAAGTCATTTAAATCTTCTGCTAAACAAAGAACAGCCATTACTTCAGAAGCAACTGTTATATCAAATCCATCCATTCTAGGTTTAGTTCTCTTTTCTCCTGACAGACCAGTTTCTACTTTTCTCAATTGCCTATCATTTAAATCTACACATCTTTTCCAAATTACTTTTTTTATTTTAAGATCATTACCAAAGAATATATGATTATCAATCATTGCAGATAGTAGATTGTTTGCTGCAGTAATTGCATGAATATCTCCTGTAAAATGTAAATTTATATCTTCCATTGGTGCAACTTGTACTTTTCCACCACCTGTAGCTCCACCTTTTATACCAAAAACAGGTCCAAGAGATGGCTCTCTTAAAGCTAATACTGATTTTTTTCCAATTCTTGAAAGAGCATCTGCTATTGCAATAGATACAGTAGTTTTCCCTTCTCCCAAACTTGTTGGGTTAATTGCTGTTACTAATATTATGTTTCCATCAGGTTCATCCTTTAACCTTTCAAAAACTCCTCTTGATATTTTAGCTTTGAATTTTCCATATTGTTCAATGTCTTCTTCATCAATTCCTAACTTTTTAGCAATTACATCAATTTTTTCTAATTTTGTATTTCTTGCAATTTCAATATCTGTCATTTAGTGCTCCTCCTTTTTATATTTTATATATTTTTACTGAGCTAACATAAAAGCCCAGCTATTAAACCTATTAGTGCTCCTACTATTACTTGTAGTGGTGTATGACCTAGCACTTCCACTAATCTCTCAGATACTTCCATTCCTGTTAATCCTGGTGTTTCTATTATTTTATTTAACATTGCAGCCTGTTTTCCAGCAGCTCTTCTAACTCCAGCAGCATCATACATTACGATAAAAGCCAACGCTAAAGTTGCGGCAAATATTGGGCTATCAACACCTTCATATTTTCCCATTAAAGTTGCTAAACTCACTACAACTGCAGAATGAGAACTGGGCATTCCTCCTGCTCCCATTATCCTTTTAAAATTAAATTTTTTCGTTGTAATTAAATCATATAAAACTTTAAATAATTGTATGCCAAACCATAATAAAAACGGCACTGCAATAAATTTGTTATGTATAAAGCTATCAAATCTATTCATATGTTATCTTGTTTCCTTCCTATTCCTCAAAATCTATCTCTTCTATTTCTTCATTATTGTCTTGATCTTGTAATAAAATTGTTACTTTTTTTTCAGCATTTTCTAATATTTCATTACATTTTTTTGATATATTTATTCCTTCTTCAAATTTTTTCACAGATTGATCTAAATTTAATTTTCCTTCTTCCAATTCTTTTACAATGTTTTCTAAGTTTTCCATGTTTTCTTCAAAATTATCCATTTACTTCTCCTATCTTAATTATTGTTCTGTAACTTCCTCAGTTTCAACATTTACTTCATAAAACATTACTATTCTTGTTGTTTGTAATTCTCTTACTGCAATAATATATTTATTTTCTTCACTACTTTCAACTGTATAATAGATATCTTCATCATCATCTTGATTTTGATTCTCTCTATATTTTTTTGCTAATTCAATAGCTTTATTTTCATCATCAGTTGCTTCTTCAATTAAATCTTCTTGAGTTGTATCTATAACAGATGTATCAACTTCTTTATTTTCTTCTGTAGTTTCATTTTCTTCAAAATTTCCCTCATCATAGACTTCATCATTTAACTGAGCTTCCTGCTCATCTATAATATTTTCTACTTCTTTTTTATTTTTGTTTTTGTTTTGTACTATAAAAGCTATTGTAGCAATAATTGCCATAACAATAATAGTACTCACTATAATTATATAAATTTTTTTACTATTATCTTTTTTATATCTTGACATTTTAATTCCTCTCTTTCTTTATTTTATTTCAGCCTCTTTATCTCCATCAAAAAATTTTAAATTTAGTATATCTCCACTTTTTAATTTTTTTGCACTTTTTATTATATTCCCATCTTTTTGAGCTATAATATATCCTCTAGACATAGTTTTTAAAGGACTTAGTGTATCAAGCTTAGCTATTAGTTCTGTATAATTACTTCTTTCTTGTTTAATCTTTTTTTGTATTTCATTTATCATACTCTTAATATACATATCTATTTTTATATATTGTTCTTCAATATTTCTTTTAGGCTCTTTAAATATAGAACTTGCCATACACTTTTGATAACGCATTTTCATTATTTCAACTTTTTTTAGTAAAGATATACGTAATCTCTTTTGATAAGTGTGTATTTTTTCCTTTAATTCAAATATATCTGGTACTGCTAATTCAGCTGCTGCAGATGGAGTCGGCGCCCTTAAATCTGCGACAAAATCAGCTATTGTAAAATCAGTTTCATGTCCAACTGCTGAAACAATTGGTATCTCAGAATTATAAATTGCATTTGCTACAATCTCTTCGTTAAATGGCCATAAATCTTCAAGTGATCCTCCACCTCTACCAATAATTAGTACATCAGCTAATTTGTTTTTATTCATGAAATAAATTCCTTCAGCAATTTTTTGAGCTGCTCCTTCTCCTTGAACCGGTACTGGTAGTAATCTAATATATACATTTGGATTTCTTCTTGTTGATACATTTATAATATCTTTAATAACAGAGCCTGTTTGAGATGTTAGTACACCAATAACTTTTGGCATTAATGGAATTTTCATTTTATGTTCTTCATCAAACATACCTTTTTCTTCTAATTTGCTTTTTAACTCTTGATATTTTGTATATAAATCTCCTAACCCATCTTCTTCCATTGCATTTACATATATTTGATATACACCATCTCTTTCAAAAACAGAAATAGCTCCAAAAACCATTACCTTTGCGCCATCTTTTGGTGCAAAATTTAGTTTTTGTGCATAGCTTTTAAACATTACACATTTAACTAAACAATTTTCATCTTTTAATGTAAAGTAAAGATGTCCTGTATAATGATTTTTGAAGTTAGATATTTCTCCTTTAACTAAAATATTTTTTAAATATTCATCTTGATTTATTTTATTTTTTATATAGCTATTTAATTGAGTAACAGTTATAGCCATATCAGCATATTTCATTATTTATCATTCCCTTATAATACTTGCCAATATTCCATTTACAAATTTTGGCGAATTGTCTTCTCCATATTTTTTTGCAAGTTCGACAGCCTCATTTATAACTACTTTATATGGCAAATTTTTATATTTTATTTCATATATAGCAAGTTTTAAAATTGATAAATCTATTTTAGAAACTCTCTCTATTTTCCAATCAGACTTAAGGTTATTTTTTATCAATTCGTTGATTGTATTTTTGTTTTTTTCAATTCCTAAAACCGCATCTTCTATATAGGCTATAGCTTCATCATTATTTATATCATTAGTTTCGATATAGGTATCAATTTGTTCTTTAAGTTCTTCTAGTTTTTGTATTTCAAGACTATACAATAATTTGAAGGCTAGTTCTCTCATTGTTGTTCTATTCATATTACTAGCTTACTCCTTTTCTTTTTACATTTTATCTATAAAATTTTTCAAACCTTTTTTTACTTCTTCTTTATTTTGTTGAACATAGTTTCCAATAAAAGCTCCTAGCACTAGTACTACTATTCCTATAATCAAATCATGTAACCTAGTTACTAATATTAGTATTCCTATAATAATACCTATTATAGCTCCTTTATATTGTTTTATGAATTTTTTTAATTCATTCATTTTTCTAGCTCCTTTCATTTTATATATTTTCTTCTTTCTTTGGAGCAACATTTTTTATTTTTATATTTACTTCTTTAACTTCTAAATCTGTTGCGCTTTTTATTTTCTCTTTAATCTTTTTTTGTAGATTTGATGATAAATCTTTAATAACTGCATCAGTACCTACTATTAAATTTACAAATATATTAACATTGTTTTCTTTATCTAATTCTATTCTAGTTTTTATTTCTTCTGTACCACCAAAGCCTTTTGCTACAGAATTAACAAGACTTTCTAATGTTTCTATAGAAATCATCAATTTTCCACTTTCATTTTCTAATAAAACACCTTGTCCATCATAATCGTCAGAAGTATAAGTGTTAAAGAATATACTTTTTAGTGATAAAAGTATAAATACAACACTAACTCCTAAAACAATATTTGAAGATATTTCTCCATTTAATACATTCTCTACATAATTTTCTACTTGTCCTAAATCTATCCATCCAAATACTAGTGTGCATAATATAATTGCAACAACTAATATAATCCATGAATACAATACTAATGTTAATTTGTTTAAAAATTTCATTTTTCTTTCTCCATTTCTTTTTTTATTTTTCTTCTTTTTCTTCTGATTCTGCTTCAGTTGAATCAGTATTTACACCTTGAACGTGTACATTTACTTCATCTACAGATAAACCTGTCATTGTTTCTACAGATGTTTTTACTCTTTTTTGAATTTTATATGCAATATCAGGTATTCTTGTTCCGTATTCAACAATTATATTGATATCAAGTTTTACCTTTTGCCCATTTATATCTACTTTTATTCCTTTTGCTAAGTTTTTCTTACCACTTAGTACTTCAGTAATTCCACCTGCAAAACTTCCTGCCATTCCAGCAACACCTTCAATTTCAGAAACGGCAACACCGGCAATTACTCCAATTACATCTGAAGAAATTTCTATTCCTTCATTTTCTAATTCTTCTGTACTTTCATTTATTTCTATGATTTCACCTTCTTCTTCTTTTTCAGTTTTTGCATTTTGTTTTTCTTTAGCCATACTCATTCCTCCTTTTATAAAAAAATTGATATACTATTGTTGGCTATAGTATATCAATTTTTATATTTTTTTACAACCTGTTTAGCTAAATTTATTTATTTTTATAACTTCTGTTTTATTTGTCCTGATTCATAGAAATTTAATAATTCTTTCAAATCATCTATTTGTATTCTAAGTACTTTTCCAATATCAGTATCTCCAACAAGCTTTCTTTCTCCAACTGTTTTCTTAACAATTATTTCTGAAATTATATCTTTTTCTTCTTCAATTGCTTTTTCAACAGATTCAAAAGGTCTGTTTTGGCTAAGTAATAATCCATGGGAATTATTTGTTAAAATATATCCTGCATTACCTGTTTTTTCTTGATAACTTTTAGCAAAACCTCCATCTATTACTAATAATTTTCCATTTGCTCTAATTGGACTTTCTCCATCTTTAGCTTTTACGGGTATATGTCCATTTACTATATGCGATTTTTTTACATTAAGTTTAAATTCTTTTAGAATTTTATCACAAATATCTTCATTTGCAGATAAATAGTAATACGGATTTTTTTCTTCTCTTCTTGCATCTTTATCATCAATAAAGTAACTTTCAAATGTCGCCATTTTATCCTTTCCAAAAAATGGTGAGTCTGGTGATATCCATAAATACCACATTATATCTACTAATTCTTTTCTATTTTCCAAATCAAAATATACTTTTTTAATTGTTTTGTTTATTAAATCTAAATATTCCTTTCCTTTTACTCTTTTACCTAAGAAAGTTACCTCTCTAAAATCTCCATTTTCATTCATTGGTATACATGCATGGAATAATAAATTTGAATTAAATATTGTATATAGTTCACCTTTTTGATAAATAAATTTCATGTGTTCATTTAATTTTTGACTATGCTTGAAAGATTCACAAAGTCTTTCCACAACTTCTGCTTCTTCTTCTGTTAGTTTATATGGATCTTTCATATCTATAGTTGGAAAATTTGTATCATTTAATTTATATTTTTTTCCATCAACAACAACTGTAGCTTTTTTCAAATTCATTTTATCTAATAAAAGTCTATCATCTAAATTATATTCAGGATGTTTTTTTATCATTTGTCCTTCTAATTTAAATTGAATAACTGTTATAGCTTTATGAATTTTTGCAATATTTGTTTTATCTGTATTGTTATATTTATTTTCATCATAAACTTTAGGCATAAAATTTATACAATCATCATCATTATATGTATTCATTGCAAAATTTGATAATGGCCTTATATTTATTCCATATGCTTCTTCAAGTGTTCCTATGTTATTATATCTTGCACATATTCTAACAACTGTTGCAATACTAGCACTATTTCCACAAGCTGCTCCCATCCATGAAATGTCATGATTTCCCCATTGCATATCAATACTATGGAATTTTTTTAATTCTTCAATAACTAAATCTGGACGATTTCCTCTATCAAAAATATCTCCAATAATATGCAAATGATCTATTGCCATTCTTTTTATTAAATGAGAGATTGCAATTATAAAGCTATCTGATTGTTTTAAATCAATTATTGTTCTAATAATTGCTTTATAATATCTTTCTTTATCTTTTTCGTTTGAAGCTTGTGAATTAAGTAACTCATCAATTACATATTCAAAACCTCTATTTATAGCTTTTCTAACTTTTGATCTAGTATATTTAGAACTTACTTTTTTTGCAACTTCAATTAAACGATATAATGTAATAGTATACCATTCATCTAAATCAATAATTTTTTTCTTCATTAATTTTAGTTTTTGTTCAGGATAGTAAATTAAAGTAGCAAGTGTTGCTCTTTCTTTTTTAGTGATTGTATTTCCGAAAATATCATCAATTTTACTTCTTATAATACCTCCACCATTATTTAATATATGTACGAATGGTTCATATTCTCCATGTATATCACTTAAGAACATTTCTGTTCCTTTAGGTAGATTTAAAATAGCTTGTAAATTGATTATTTCTTCTGCAACTTCATTTATATTTTTATAGTCTTTACTCAATAGTTTTAAATATTTTTCTTTATTATATTCTCTTTCCATAATTTTACATCCTTTTCAATAATAAAACTCATACAATATTATACCACATATTACTAATTTTTTCAATAATTTAGTCTTATTTAAAATTCTTTATTTTCTAAACTAGTCAAAAATTTTTCCTTTATCTCAACTGGTAATAATGTTAAAGATTTTATATCTTCTTTTTTTATAATTTCAGGTATATATTCTCCGTATTCAATGTATGCTGGATCATTTGAAAACTCAGGTCCTGTACCTGTACCAAATTCCCCACTCACATATTTGCATAAAAAGAAATATTCATCTTGATTAAATTTTTCTGAGTGAATTTTAAATAACAACTTTTCAACTTTTACATCAATCCCAAATTCTTCTTTAATTTCTCTTATTGTCCCTTCTTCTAAAGATTCTCCTTCTTCAAGTCCACCACCTGGAAAAGTATAATAATCTTGATAATCTTTTCTTTTAATTACATTTTTTCTATGCATAAAAGCATATCCATTTTGAATCGGTATAATTGCTGCAACTCTAATTCTTTTCATTTTTTTCTCCTTTTTTATCTTTTTTCTAGTTATACCATATTTGTTTTATCATTTCAAATTAATAAAAATAATAAAATTTTCCTATTTTACTTTTACTTTTTATTTTTAATGGTATAATAAATAATGAAAAAAATTATGGAGATGATTATTTATGACAAATGCAAAAGAAGAAGTTGACGTAGCAAAATTATATGGAAAAGAATGTACTTTAAAAAAAGAAGAATTTATTAAGAAATTCAATTTTTCTAGTAATGGTTTATCATCTGAAAAAGCAAATGATAAACTTCAAAAAGATGGACTTAATGAACTAACTCAAGCAAAACCAAAAAAATGGTACAATTATTTTTTAGAGAGTCTTTTATCTCCTTTTAATTGTATTTTGCTTGGTATTGTTTTAATACTCTTTTATACTGATGTTTATTTACCACAAGTACCTAGTTATGCAAATATTATTGTTATTTTAGTATTAGTTACAGTTAGTACTTTTTTAGATTTTTTTGAAGAATATCGTTCAAATAAAGCTGCTGAAAAGTTAAAAGAATTAGTTGCAACAAATGCTTTAGTTCTTCGTGATGGAAAAGAAGTTCAAATTCCAATAAAAGAAGTCGTTATAGGTGATGTTGTATTACTTTCTGCAGGTAGTATGATTCCAGCAGATTTAAGAATTATTGAATCTAAAGACTTGTATGTTGGACAATCTGCTCTAACAGGTGAATCTGACTCAGTAAAAAAATCTTCAGATTCAGAACTTTCAATGAATGATATATCTAATATTGCAGATTTAGATACAATCTGTTTTATGGGAACAAATGTTGAATCTGGTAGTGCAAATGGAATCGTTATTAAAACAGCTGATGATACTTATTTTGGAAAAGTTGCTCATACTTTAACATCTGGAAAACCAAAAACAGCTTTCCAATTAGGCATTGAAAAAATTAGTAAATTGTTAATTAAATTTATGATAATTATAATTCCAATAGTATTTATTTTAAATGTATGGAAACATGACTTGATAACTGCATTTACATTTGCAGTTGCAATTGCAATTTGTATAACACCACTATTACTCCCTGTCATCTTATCTTCTAGTTTATCTAAAGGTGCTGTTAAAATGTCAAAGAAAAAGACAATAGTAAAAAAATTAGATGCTATTCAAAATTTTGGAGCTATGAATATTCTTTGTACAGATAAAACCGGAACATTAACAGAAGATAAAATTGTTCTTGAAAAATATTTAGATATAAATGGAAATGAAGATATTCGTATTTTAAAACATGCTTTCTTAAATTCATATTTTCAAACAGGCTTAAAAGGAAATATTGATGAAGCTGTTATTGCAAGAGGTATAGAAAATGGAATGAAATCTTTTGAAGATGTTTATAAAAAGGTTGATGAAATACCTTTTGATTTTTCTAGAAGGCGTTTATCAGTTATATTAGATGATGGTAAGAAAAAACAAATGATAACAAAAGGTGCTGTTGAAGAAATCTTAGATATTTGTACATTAGTAGATTTTCAAGGACAAGTCAGTCCTATTACTAAAGAAATAAAAAACAATATCATGAAAATTAGTAAAAAGATGAACGAGGAAGGTCTTAGAGTCGTTGCCGTTTGTCAAAAAAATGATATTTTAGATGTCAAAGATTTTGATGTATCAATTGAAAAAAATATGGTCTTAATGGGATTTATTGGTTTTTTAGATCCACCAAAAGAAAGTGCAAAAGAATCAATTAAAAAACTAAATAAATCAGGAATTAGAGTGATTGTCTTAACTGGTGATAATGCTGAAGTTACAAGATGTATTTGTAATAAAGTTGGAATAAATTCTAAAAAAATACTAGTTGGTAATGAAATAGACAAATTATCAGATTTTGCTCTTCTTAATCATCTAGAAGATACCAATATATTTGCAAAACTTTCTCCTATTCAAAAAGCAAGAATTGTTAGACTTTTAAAAGAAAATGGAAATACCGTTGGATATATGGGCGATGGAATAAACGATAGCCCTTCTCTTACAAATTCTGACGTAGGTGTCTCTGTAGACACTGCTGTAGATATTGCAAAAGAATCTGCTGATATAATTTTATTAGAAAAAGATTTAAATGTACTTTTAGATGGTGTGAACGAAGGAAGAAAAACTTTTGTTAATTTGATGAAATATATTAAAATGGCAACAAGTTTCAATTTTGGAGAAGTTATTTCTGTTATGATTGCAAGTGTACTATTTCCTTTCTTACCAGAAACTCCAATTCAATTATTAGTAGAAGGTTTATTATATGATTTTGGACAATTAACTTTACCATTTGACAATGTTGATGAAGAATTTATAAAAGAACCTAAGAAATTAGATATTAAAAGTTTAAAAAACTTTATGTTCTTTATGGGACCTTTAAGTTCAGCATTTGACTTAATAATATTTGCATATGTATGGTTTGTATTTAGAATTAGAGATGCAGCTAGTTTCCAATCAATTTGGTTTACTTATAGCATAATCTCAAATCTATTTGGAATGCATATTATTAGAACAACTAAAAACCCTATAGAAGGAAGTAATGCAAGTAAAGCTGTATATTTTTCTTCTATATTGATTATGATTATTGCAGTTATAATACCAAACTCATATATTGGACAAGTTATAGGACTAGTTCCAATAAAAGCTGAAATAATAATGATAATGTTTGCAATATCATTATTCTATTGTATTTTTGCAACTGTTGCAAAAAAATACTATATTAAAAAATATGGTGAATGGATTTAATTTAAAATTAAGCTTAATATAAAACTAGGAATGAATACTATTGTAATATGAAGTTCATTCCTTTTAATATGAAAAAGAACCCTAAATTATTAAACTTATTTGTCTAATAATTTGGGTTCTTTTTACTAATTTCAATTTTTATTTTATACTTTTATTAAAATTTCTTCTTTTAGCATTTCTCTTCTTTCTGAAACACTCTCATTTTCTTGGATGTTTGCTTCATCTATTCTCATTATATGTACCTTATCTTCCATCTTACCACTTTTGAAACATCCAGCATATTCAACTTCATAATATGTATTTTTTAAAATTTCTTCTAGTTCTATTAATTTCTTTTCTCTTTTTTCTTCCAATCCTTCTTCTAGCATTTTTGGTTTTTTAGCTTGGAAGAAATGTTTTATCCATTCCCATAATTTGTTTTTACTTTTTTTGGTATTGTCTTGTTGTACTATATGTTCTTTTTCATACCAATAATTTGTCATAGCAAATTGAACTTTTCCAAGATGGTTATCTTTTACTATTTCTCTTTCTTCAGGCATTACAGATAAAATTTCATTTTCAATAATTTCTTTTGTATTTTTATATAATTTTTCTATTTCCCTTTTATTAAAATTTGCTATATCAATCAATTTAATTTTAGAAAAATCAGAACTAGCAAATTGTCTTGATAACATATCAAGTATTCTCATTTTTTCTGTATAAATCATTTCTTTTTTTGTATGGACTTCAATTATTCCTAAATTTTCTTCCCTATATTCATCTAATTTTTTCTGATAAATATCTATTAAATTCTCATAGCTATATTCATTATAAAAAGTTGCCATTTTAGATTCTGAAAGTAGAGTTATATGTTGTTTATATAAACCATCAATACATTCTTCCTCTATTTCATGACATATTTCTACTTCCACTTGCATATTGCTGATTTTCTCATATGTTTTTATATACTCTTCTGCCAACTTCATACTGTATTGCTTAAGTTGGGTTTCTTTTATTTTTAACTTTTTAACCATTTTTGTAATAGATTGAAAATTATTATTACTTTCTAAACTATGTTCCATCTTTTGTTTTCTCCCTTTTTATATTATACAACAAGTATATCATTTATTTATTTTATATACAATACTTCAAAAGTTTTTTTATTGTTTTATATAAACTTTTTCACTTCCTATAATATTTTCAAAAATTTCTTTTATCTCATCATTTAGAAAAATTGTTCCACAATATTTTATATCTTCATTTATTTTTACATTTACTCTAATATTATTCCCATTTCCATTAAAGAACTTTATTGCTCCACGTAACTTTTCTTTTTCTTCTTCTGTTGCATCTGTTATATCTAATATCAGTTCTTTTGGTCTTATTTTATTTGATTTACCATTATCAATGCTCTCATTAAAGTCAGTTATTTGACTTGCTATTATTGTAGTAGTCTCATCATCTCTAATACTTAATCTTCCTTCTACCATTACTACATTTTCTTCCATTAGGCTTTTACCTGCTTTTAAATAAACACTTTCAAAAACAATAACCTCTACAGTTCCATATAAATCTTCTACTGTAACAAAAGCCATTATCTTATTATTCTTAGTATATTTCTTTTTTACTTTAGATATAATTCCTGCATATTTAACAAATTGTCCATCACTAAATTTAGTTTGACTTGTAGTCTCTAGTTGAGAATTCATTTGTTCATCGATTTCTTTCAATTGCATTGTATTTATATTTGTTCTTTTTTCAATTTCATTTCTTATATTTTCTAATGGATGTCCTGATATATATATTCCTAACATTTCTTTTTCAATAGATAATAATTCTTTTTCAGAAAGTTCTTCTTTTTCATAAAAAGTATATTTTACCTCATTCATTTTTTCCTGTTCTTCTTTGCTTCCTAAGTCAAATAATGTTACTTGTCCATCTAATCCCTTTTTCTTACTGCCTTGTATAGTATCTATTATACTTTCAAAAGATTGAAGTAATGTAGCTCTTGTTTGTTCAAATTCGTCAAAAACTCCTGCTTTTATTAAACTTTCTATACATTTTTTATTTACCGCTTCTTCTGCTATTCTTTCACAAAAATCAGTAAACCCTTTATATTTTCCATTTTTTTCTCTTTCATTTATTATTATTTCAATAGGTGCAATTCCAACATTTTTTATACTTCCTAATCCAAATCTTATCTTATTGTCTTCAACAGTAAACTTTGTAAAACTTTTATTTATTCTAGGTTTTAGAATTTCAATTCCAAGTTCTTTACATTCATTTATATATTGAGGAATTTTATCTAAATTTCCTAAAAAACTATTTAATGTTGCAGCCATAAATTCTGCTGGATAATATGCTTTTAAGTATGCTGTTCTATATGCTACAACAGCATAACATGCAGCATGTGATTTATTAAATGCATATTTTGCAAATTCTGCCATTTCATCAAATATTTTATTTGCAGATTTTTCATCAATTCCATTTCTAACACAACCGGGAACTTCTATATTTCCTTTTTCATCTACTTGTCCATGGATAAATACTTCTCTTTCTTTTGCCATAACATCAATTTTCTTTTTACCCATAGCTCTTCTAACTAAATCAGCTCTACCTAAAGAATATCCGGCTAAATCACGTACTATTTGCATAACTTGTTCTTGATATACCATACATCCATATGTAACATTTAAAATTGGTTCAAGTGCTGGATGTGTGTACTCATTATGTCCTGGATTAAGTTTTCCCTTTATATATCTTGGAATTTGATCCATAGGTCCAGGTCGATATAAAGAAACACCTGCTATTAAATCTTCTAGGCAATCTGGTTTTAATTCTTTCATAAAGTTTGTCATACCTTGTGATTCAAATTGAAATATTCCACACGATTTTCCTTCTTGCCATAATTTATATACTTTTTGATCATTCATATCTTGATCAAACTCTATATCTATTCCATAGTTTTTCTTTATTAAATCTATTGTATCTTGTATTACTGTTAATGTCCTTAATCCTAAAAAGTCCATTTTTAATAATCCTAATTCTTCTAATGTTGTCATTACATATTGTGTAGATATTTGATTATCTCTAACGTATAATGGTACATAATTATCAACAGGCTCTTTTGTTATAACTATTCCACATGCATGTGTTGAAGCTTGTCTTGGCATACCTTCTAATCCCATTGCAATTGTTAATAGTTTTTTTATATCCTCATCTTTTTCATATAAATCATTTAATTCTTTATTTTGCTCTAAAGCCTTTTTTATTGTTATATGTAATTCATTTGGAATCATTTTAGCTAATGAATCTGCTTGAGCATATGGTACATCTAAAACTCTTGCAACATCACGTATTACCATTCTTGCTGACATTGTTCCAAATGTTATAATCTGCGAAACATGATCATGTCCATATTTTCTTGAAACATAGTCTATTACTTCTTGTCTTCTTTCATAACAAAAATCCACATCAAAGTCAGGCATACTAATTCTTTCTGGATTTAAAAAACGTTCAAATATTAACCCATATTTTATTGGATCTATATCTGTAATTTCTATTGCATATGCTAAGATTGATCCTGCTCCTGAACCACGTCCTGGTCCAACAGATATACCATTTAATTTTGCATAATGAATAAAATCCCATACTATTAAGAAGTAATCTACATATCCCATTTTTTTTACAACACCAATTTCATATTCTGCTCTATCTAATATCTCTTTTGATGGATTATTACCATATCTTTTTTTGATTCCATCATCACATAATTTTTTTAGATAATCAAAATGTGTCTTATATTCTTCTGGTACATCATAATTAGGTAATATTGTATGCCCAAATTCAAATTCAACATTACATTTCTGTGCTATTTTTACAGTATTTTCAATTGCTTCTGGAAAATTACTAAAATACTCTATCATTTCTTCTTGAGACTTTATATATAATTCATCTGTATCAAATCTCATTCTATCTTCATCACTCATACGTTTTCCAGTTTGAATACATAATAGTACTTCATGATTGTATGCATCTTCTCTTTTTAAATAATGAGCATCATTTGTTGCAACAAGTGGAATATCTAACTTCCTTGCTAATTGAACTAGTTTTTGGTTTGCTAAAACTTGTTCTTCTATTCCATTGTTTTGTATTTCAATATAGTAATCTTCTCCAAAAACATTTTTATGCCATAAAGCAATTTCTTCAGCTTTTTCTTCTTGTCCATTTAATAGAGCCTGATTAACCGCCCCTGCTAAACATGCACTTAAACATATTAGTCCTTCATGATATTTTTCCAATACTTCATAATCTATACGTGGTTTATAATAATAACCATCTAAAAATCCAAGAGATACTAGTTTACTAAGATTTTTATATCCTTGATTATTTTTTGCAAGTAAAATTAGGTGATTATATTTATTGTCTATTCCTGGTACTTTATCAGTTCTTTTTCTATCTTGCTTAGTAATATATACTTCACAACCAATAATAGGTTTTATTCCTTCTTTTTTACAAGCTTTATAAAATTCTATTGCTCCATACATAACACCATGATCAGTAAGAGCAATTGAATCCATTCCTAATTCTTTTGCTCTTAATGGTAAATCTTTTATTCTATTTGCTCCATCTAATAAACTATATTCACTATGAATATGTAAATGTACAAATTTTGACATCTCTTTGTCTCCTTATTCTTTTATACTTGGAATTATATAATAAATATCTATAAATGTCTATATTATAGCTTGATTATTTTATGTAAACATGATATAATGTTTTATATTATGTTTTAAATTTGTTTTACTATTGTATTACATTTTAAAATTCAAATTGGATATATAAAGGTTCTATTTGTATTTAAGAGAAATTTGTGAGGTTTAAACAATGAATAACTCAGAATATAAACAACTTTCTTATGAGGATTTAACGAAAGAAGCTAAAAAAGTTAACATCATGATTAATATGTTTTTAGAACGTAATCCAAATGTTAAAGATCTTTATATTGATAGTGATTCCTATGATGCTTTTAATGCTGACATAGCTCGTGAATTAGTATGCTATGGTTATAATATTCAAAGCTCATTCTATGTTAATGAAAATAAAGAAACCGTCTATTATGAAGCTCTTATAAATTGGTCTAATTCATCTTTAGGAAAAAGGATTGGATATGGTGTAATAGATGTTATTCCATTATTTTTTGATACAATCGATATAAGCGGTTTTAGCAACTAATGGTAATGAAGATTTAAATATTTAAATAACTCTCTATCTTTTGGAGATAATGATAAATAATCATCAAAATATTTATAATTTTCTTTTTTAGAATCTTTTTCCAATTTAAAAAGGTGGCTAGTTTCATATATAAAAACTAGTCACTTTTATTTTATTTGTTTAATAATACCCATATAGAAATAGAATGCCCTTTTACTTTAAATATTCCATTTCCTTCTCCATCTATTATTACTTTATCTTTACAGTTTCCTAAAGCATCTACAAAAGTTTTTCCTTCATGTTCTTTACCTATATACATTGTTTTTTCTCTATCATCTCTATTCGAAATAATTACAGCAATACCAGAATCTAAATTTTCTTCATCTCCTTGTCTTGTCCAACCAATACAACTTTGATCATCAAAATAATCATGCTGTTCCCCATGTGCTCTTTTTTGTCTTAATTTAATAATTGTTTTTAAATTCTCAACTTTTGGTTTATTATCATGAGCAATGCCATAATAATCTCCATAAAAAACACATGGATATCCTTCTTTTCTTAATAAAATAATTGCATATGAGGCATCTTTAAACCATCCTTCAATATAGCTTTCCAAAGATTGTCCTGGTTGTGTATCATGATTATCTACAAATGTAACTGCTTTATTGCTATTTTCTTTTACCAAAGTTCTCTCCAAAATGTTTCTTAAATCATAATTATCATTTCTAGATGCCTCATACAAATTATAGTGTAATGGTACATCAAACAAAGATAATTCTCCTTCTGTTTCAGTTAAATATCTATGTAATTTATCTACATCTGCTGACCAATATTCACCCACTGTAAATAATGTTCTTTTAGTTTCTTCTCTTAAATATCTTAGCCAATATTTATAAAAATATGCTGGTATATGTTTTACTGCATCTAGTCTAAATCCATCAACTTTTGTCATATCAATATACCATTTTCCCCATCTTTTGCATTCTTCAATAACCTCAGGATTTTCAAAATCAAGATCAGCTCCCATTAAATAATCATAATTTCCATGTTCTTCATCAACTTCGTTTCCCCAAGATTTATTTTTGAATTTAAATATTGCATTTTCACCATTAGCATTGTTAAAGTCTATTCCATCAAAATGTGTCCAATTCCATTCAAAATCTGAATATTTATGTTTTCTTCCAGGAAAAGTATATTTTGTTGCTACTTTAACTATTTCTTCATTAGATATTTCTTCATTATGATTTTCCCAATCCACTTTTGATGCTGGTATAGTTTGAATAATATCTGCTCCCATTTTATGATTTAATACAATATCTGCATATACTTCTATTCCATTTTTCTTTAAAACTTGGATACATTCTATGTATTCATCCTTAGAACCATATTTGGTTCTTACTGTTCCTTTTTGATCAAACTCACCTAAATCATATACATCATATACTCCATATCCAACTTCCTCTGCTCCATTTATTCCTTTATATGCAGGTGGTAACCAAACAGCAGTAATTCCATTATCTGCCAATTCTTTTGCTTTAGTTTTTAATTCATTCCAAAAGTTTTGTTTACAATCTAAATACCATTCAAAACATTGCATCATTATTCCATTTAATTGCTTCATTTATATTTATCTCCTTATATATTATTTCCTAAATTTTATACATACTATTTTATGTGTAATTTTCTTTCTTAATTTTATAATCACAAAAACTAAAACTATTCCAGCAATAATAAAATGTGCATATTCGGAAATTCCATTAGCTATAACTCCCCATGAATCTCCTGCAAATTTCCCAAGAGATGTTATTAAAATATTCCATATAACTGTTCCAATTGTTGTATAAATCATAAATTTTAAAAAATTCATCTTACTCATTCCAGCTGGTATTGATATTAAACTTCTAACTATTGGAACACATCTACAAATTAGTACTGCATATTTACTTTTACTTTCAAACCATTCCTGTGATTTTTCTATATCATTAGCTTTCAAATGTAATATTCTACCTATTTTTCCATTACATATTTGTATTAGCCTATCTTTATTTAAAATTCTTCCTATTCCATAAAGTACAACAGCTCCAACTAATGAACCAATTGTTGAAGCAACAATAACTTCAAACATTGTAATATCAGAATATGTCGTCATAAATCCACCAAAACTCAAAATCACTTCTGAAGGTATTGGTGGAAAAATATTTTCAATTGCAATTAATAAAGCAATTCCTACACACCCAAACTGGTTCATTATTTGAATAATAAAATCTTGCATACATTCTCCTTAAATATCTTTTTAATTATTGTATGCTCGATTTTTTATTTTATTATATCATAAACTTAATTTATTCCCTGTATATTGTATAGCAATTCTATTTTCTGGGTTTGTATCAAATAAGTATAGTATAAATACAAATAACCATTCTAATGGCTTCATTAAGATATATGTAATATCTGCTTGTATAGCAGAATTTATATGTTTTGATAAGGGATATCCATATTTATCATATACATATCTTATAAAATGATGAAATCTAGGAGTTTTTTCTTCTATCAAATTTTCAAATGCATTAGCAACACATAGCTGTCTGTTGACTATGATTTTTTCTCCACGTCTTATACCTACTCTAGTTGGTTTAACTATTTTTTTATGTCCTTTTAAAGAAACTGTACATAAGTAATGTGCATCATAAGTAACAGATGGTGGAGAAATTTTTTGAGATAATGTCCAGTCACTTGTTTCTAAAAATGATTTTATTGCTTCATCAGGTCTTTGTCCAAATATTACTAATATACATGTTAAAACAATTAGTAATGGTATTGCAAACAAAACTGATAATATATGCCAGTTGTCACTATTATACAATATTTCATTACATTTATTTAATATTTTATTATCGTATTTCTTTATACTTAAGTTTCTTTCTTTATATGATTTTATAGCTTCCATTTGAGCTCTAATACAGCAAAGCATATAGTTTATTGGAAATAAAACTAAATATGGCATTGCATAGAAAGTATAGTTAATCATATTTTTTGATATTTGTATAATAAATATTATCATATATATTGAACATATTAAAATACCAGACATACTACCCACAATAACTAAAGGTGGTAATTTTGCTTTTTTTATCCTTATTAACAAATATGATACAATTCCTAATACTAGTATAGTAATTACAGTTGGCATACTCCATGATGCAATTGGCGCATGAATATCTATCTCTAGTCCTCCTAATCTTAAGGATTCTGTATAATCTAGAAAACCATATGATAAATATAACAAAACTGTATAACCTATTCCAAGCACAAATATTAAAATATCTACAATATTTTCCCTTTTTTTGTTCTTTTTCTTTTTAAATAAATAAATTATATTAACTAGTGTTAAAATCAACGGAAGGATGCAAAACATAAAAATCAAAAGCACATATATTATCATACCCATTTCATATATCCTCCTTTTTAATCTGCTATATATTCTATTGTTTTTACATAACCTTGAATATTATCAATATCTGTTATTTTTGTATCCAAAGTAATATCACTCATTTCATGAAATATATAGCCATAGTTTGATTGTAAATGATATCCCATTCCTAGAAAAGTTTCTGTTTGACTATTTACATTAAGTTTTATAGGATATATAAAATTATCGCAAATATATTCCACAATAATATATCCATTTCCATTAGCATCAATTTGACTTGCTTCTATTCCTGTTCCATCTATTCGATATGTATCAATTAACCACTTTTCTACTTCAGCTTTAATTGCTTCTTTTCTATAAACATAAATTGTATATGCTTCTATTTTATTTAAATCATTTTGTTTTACTTGTTCACTTCCCTCGATATATATGCTATCTCCAATTCTTAAATCACTTAGTTTTAATTCCTGATTTGTTTTATATTCTTTTATAACTGTATCTTTAGTAATTAAAACTTCATCAGTCAATATGGTTTTAGAATATCCCAATTCTATTTTATTATCATAAACATTTTGTAACAAGTTACTTGTTGTATTATTATATGTTCTACTAAACTCACTTTGATTATTTGAATAATCCATATTGTAGTATATACAATTTGTATTTACTATTTTACTTACAAGTAATAAATTTACTTTAAATTCTTTGCATTGATTAGATAATTTATATTTTATATTACCAACATTTTCTTTGATATCCATTGTTTCAAAATTAGTTATAGTTAATATCACTTTATCTTTTCCATAATCTATTGTAGGTAATACATCATCTAACTCAAATTTAGTTTTCTCTATAATCTCATTTAATTTTTCTTTATTTTCTATTATTAAATAATAAACATCATTGCTTTTTTGTATTAAACCAATATCACTTGGTATACTTTCTAATGTATTTTTTGAAGTATAACTTCGATTTTTTTCAAATTTATATCCCTTTGTTTGTTTAAATGCATTTACCACTCTTCTTTTTATTTCTTTTTTATTAGATAATTCAACTTTTCTTACTTGTCCACCACTTTCAAGCATTTGTATCATTCCTATATTTTCATCTTCTAATGGAAATACAAAGTTTTTGCTAATTGTATCGTAATCAAATTCTATAAAAGAACCATTTTTCTTTAATTCATCTACTTGTGTTTCATCTAATACTTGTCCTTCTATAGTTGTTCCAATTTCATTATATATTGCAGAATATATTTTACTAAAATTACGATTATCTGAATAGGCAATATAATAATTATCATCTGGTGCTTTAAACACTATTCTATTAGGAACAGGCAATGTAGTATTGCTTTCTTGTTCCTTCTCTCCTTTTATTTCTATACAAAATATATAATATACTACTAAACCTATAAGTATTAATAATGCTAAATATATAATTTTTTTAGAAACCTTTATCATAATTTCCTCCACTTTATATTATTGTTTCTTTGATTATAATACATATGGATTTTTATAGTCAATTAGTAATATAAAAAAAGAAAAACTTCAATAAATATATCTTTTATTAAAGTCTTTCCTTATTATTTATTTTTTTATAGTTTCATGTGCTTTGTCTTTACTTTTCTTTGATTTTATTGATTGAATTATTATTTTTTCTGACTTATTACTTTCTCTTAATTGTTTGGCTCTATATGATTTAATAACATATTGTCCTTTATTATTAAATTTAAAAATTATACATTTTGAATATCCAGATTCATTATTTTCATACTCTTCAATAATTAAGCTCCCTTTCGTTTTATTTAAAGTTTCAAAAGTTGTAACAAATCCTATTCCACTTCCACCATCAGATTTATGTGTTGTTATTTGTTCTCTTCCTAATTTATATAGTGTACCCTTTTCAAATTCAATACCTGTATCATAAACACGAATTTCCAAGAATTCATTATAATCAAATTGAACTAAAATTTTATGATCTTTTTCAGAGCTATATCCAATAGCAATTATAGCATTCTTTATTGTATCTGATAATAATGTCTCAAATAAGTTTATTGGTATACTTTCTTCTACTTTGCCTCTAATATTTGTTTCAACAATAACATTAAAAGATATATTTTTCTTTGCACATTCTGTATTAAAATAATCTAATAAATTATCAATTGATTTTAATCCAGTTTTATTTATACTATTTAAGTTTTCTAATAATTCACTTGAGTATTCTTTTTCTAAATCTTTTATTAATTTTGATGCTTCTAATACTTTTTCTCTGTCTTTTTCATCTGTAATATCTTTTGATAATTTATTTATGTATAATTCTAGAGAAGCTATTCTATTACTATATTTATGATTGATTTTTGCAATTTTATTTAGTTCTTCTTGAATATTTTCATTTTCTAATTTCTTTTCTCCTAATTCCTTCTTTAGATTATCAATTGCATCTTCCTTTAACATACCTTTATAGTATGATGTTATTTTTCTTTGTATCCATATATAGAATATTACTATCATTGTAAATACAGTTACCAACATTCTCTCATTTCTTGAATCAGTAGTATATGGTTTTAAATTATAAAAAGTTAGAAATGCTACACCAGAAAGAAAAACTGCCAATTCATAATTTCTGTTTTGTTTCTTCAAAAAAGAAAATCCATTTTTAAATCTTTTTATTTTAAATAAATAATGTATAATTATCATCTCAATAATAGTAGCTGTTAATAATATAATAATGTTTCTTCCATCTATGGAATCAAATTTCATAAAGAACATCAAAGAAATTAAAATTGATATAATATAAATAACTATAGTAATAGCTAATGATATTATTGTTATAATGATTGAATAATCTAGATTATATTTAGTAATATATGAAAATAGTATACCTAAAGTTATACAACTAACTAATAAAATAGATGAAGGCTTTGCAGTACTACTAACAAATGTATAACATATACTTAATAAAATACATATAATTACTAATATAATTTTATGATTATTTTTTATATCTTTAAAATTAGATACTTTCGTATACATATAACTTGCAATAATATTTATAACTAAATATCTAAAAAATGTATTTAAATAGTCTGCAATTTCCATATACATAGTCCTTTCTTTTATATTTTCAATTGTATTGTATATGAAAAAAGAAAAGTAGTCAAT
>CANQQC010000003.1 GCA_947625925.1 uncultured Clostridia bacterium
AGTTGTCATTAAAATAAACCTCCTTTAATATATATAAAATGTATTTTTGTATAAAAAGTTCTTAGTATAATATATAATAATTTAACATAAAAAGTTAATACTACATTATAAATAAGAAGGAAAATGTCGAAAAATGCGATAAAAAAATCGATAAACATTTAGAAAATACTGGACTTCACACAAAAAGTGTGTTATAATATATAATTAGTAAGGAGTAAACATAATGAGAAATAAAAAAATTGAAATTGAATATATGCCAAATGGTGAAACTAGAGGAAGACTAAAAATTAGCAATAGACTAGTTTTTAGTTATACGTCGACTCAAAATGAACACGGTTGGCAAAATGCTCATTATCACAAACATGCTAAAGAAACATATTTTATTTTAAGAGGAAAAATTATTATAGTAGTTAAAGAAGATGGTAAATTTAAATATAAAGAATTGCAACCAGGAAATAGAATGACTATTCCAAAGAAAATTGAACATAATGTTTATGTTGGAAAAAATACACTTTTTTATGTGTCTAAGAAAAGTAAAAAAGATTTAGAAAATGATTGGTTTAGTGCAGATAAATTAGATGTTTTTACTAAGGAATGTTAAAAAGAAAAAATTTTGACGAAGCATTTAAATATTGAGATATATTTGAATGCTTTTTTTAAGTTAAAATATCTTGACAAGCCTAAAAATCTATGTTAAAATAGATAACTGTAATCCGCTTAGTCAAGGTTTATAGCCAAATTTATGGACTATTAAAATATGAATAGTTATTTTATTCATTACCTGTATCAAAGGATTAGCGAGTATACATATAAGGGAGGTGCATTTTAAATGTACGCAATAATTGAAAGCTGTGGAAGACAATACAAAGTAGAAAAAGGAGATGTTGTATTTTTTGAAAAACTAAATGCAGAGGAAGGTAAGAAAGTAACATTTAAAGATGTTGTTTTAGTATCTGACGATGGAAAAGTACAAGTAGGAAATCCTTATGTAAAAGGAGTAAAAGTTGAAGGTAAAGTAGTAGGACATGGTAAAGGTAAAAAGATAATTGTTTTCAAAATGAAACCTAAAAAGAATTATAGAAGAAAACAAGGTCATAGACAACCATATACAAAAGTTGAAATAACAGCTATTGTATCAGGAACTACAAATAAAAAAGAAGAAGCAACAGCTACTAAAGCTGAATCTACAACAAAAGAAACTCCAAAAAAATCTACAACAAAAGCAGCAACAGCAAAGAAGACAACTACAACAAAAACAACAGCTGCAAAAAAAACAACAACAGCAAAGAAAACAACTACAACAAAAGCAGCAACTACAAAAAAGACAACAACAGCTAAAAAATCAACAGCTAAAACAGCTGCAAAAAAAGAAGCATAATAATTTTGAGATAAAAAATTAAAACTGAAGGGAGTGAATATTCATGGCACATAAAAAAGGACAAGGTAACGTTAAGAACGGTAGAGACAGTGAGTCTAAACGTCTTGGTGTTAAAAGGGCTGATGGACAATTCGTACTTGCAGGAAATATTTTAATGAGACAAAGAGGAACAAAAATCCATCCAGGTAAAAATGTTGGAAAAGGTAGCGATGATACACTATATGCTTTAATAGATGGAACAGTTAAATTTGAAAGAAAAGGTAGAGACAAAAAACAAGTAAGTGTATATCCAGAAGTAAAAGCCTAAAATTAAAGATAATAAAAGATGAATGCTATTTTGTTAATATAGCATTTATTTTTTTGTAAAAAGTAGAAAGACAAAACCTTATAACTTAGAGTTTATCTTGGTTTAAAAGCATATAAATTTCTTGACAAATATAATAAAAACATATAGAATAAATCATGAAAAAATGGGAGAAAAATAGTAAAATATGAAAGATAAAATTGATATATTGATAGCAACATATAATACACATATACCATATTTAAAAGATCAGTTAGATAGTATAATAAATCAGACATATAAAAATATAAAAATTTTAATAAGTGATGATAATTCTACTAAAAAAGAAGTTGTAGAACTTTTAAAGGAATATAAGAAAAAAGACAAAAGAATTGAACTTTTTTTACAAGAAAAAAATATTGGATTTGTTAAAAACTTTGAATTCTTATTAAAAAAGTCAAAATCACCTTATATAATGTTTAGTGATCATGATGATATATGGTATCCAAATAAAGTAGAAAAGAGTATAAAAAAGCTTAAAGAAGAAAATTTGGATATGGTATATTGTAATGCAAACCAGATTGATAAAAATGGAAAAATAATTAGAGAAGATTATTTTAAATATAAAAATGTACCTTTAATAAAAGGAAAAAATAATTGTTTAGCCATTTCAAGATGTATTGGAATTGCGTGTTCACAAATTATTACTCAAAGTGTGAAAAATAAAATGTTACCATTTACAAAAGAAGTAATGGCTCATGATTGGCTTGCAGCTTTTATTGCAAATGAAGGAAAAGGAATTGATTATATACAAGAGCCTTTATTTGGGTATAGAATTCATAATACAAATGTATTTGGAGGAAGAAGTCTTACACAAAATCTAGAAAAATGGAAAAAAGAAAATGGAAAAACAGTTAAAAGTTATCAAAAGTATAGAAATGAAAAAGTAATAGATAAAGCATATTTAGATGGAGCTAAAATGTGTATTCAATATGCTGAAGTTGAAGAAGATAAAAGATATTTAAAAAATTTAATAAAATATTATAATGATTTAAAGAAAACTAAATTTATAAATTTAAAATTAGGTAAATATATTTATTTTCTTTCAGGAAAAAATCTTTTAAAAAAAGAAATTAAAGAAATAGTGATTTTTCATTTTCCAATTATTGGATATTTAAGATTTATATTAAAATAAAAGGACAATAAGGAGAAGATATGAAAAATAAAACAATAGATATACTAATGGCAACATATAATGGTGAAAAATATGTTGCTGAGCAAATAGAAAGTATTCTAAATCAAACATATAAAAATATAAGACTTGTTATATCAGATGATTGTTCTACAGATGGAACAAGAGATGTTTTAAAAAAATACGAAAAAAATGAAAGAGTAGAAATTCATTTACAGGAGAAAAACTTAGGCTATATAAGAAATTTTGAGTATTTATTAAAACAAGTAAAAAATGAGTTATATATGTTATCTGACCAAGATGATTTTTGGTTAGAAGAAAAAGTAGAAAAAACGGTAGAAGTTCTTGAAAAAGAAAATGCTGATATGGTATTTGGAGATTTAGAAATAGTAGATGAAAATTTAAAAACAATATATCCATCTTTTGGAGACTTTATGTTGTTAAATAGAAAAATAAAGAAAAAAATAAATAGTTATGAATTGAACTATCTATATAATTGTGTAACAGGATGTACTTTATTATCAAAAAAGAAATACCTAGATAAGATACTACCTATTCCATATGAATCAAAATATGTAGTACATGACCATTGGATAGCACTAATGGTATCAGTTTTAAATGGAAAAATGGTATATATACCTGAAAAATATATAAAATATAGACAGCATGGTAATAATCAAATTGGAACAGATAAAATATCACATAAATTTACAAAGTTAAAACAGGTAAGGAAACTGTTTATTGAAGTAAAATTAGGTGTGTTTGGTACATATGTAAAAAACAATAATAGATTTCCGAAGGAAATACAAGAATTAAATAAAAAAGCATATGAATACTATAAAATGCTAGAAAAAAAGAAATATTTTAATTTTAAAGGTTGGGGAATTTTTCATAAACTATATAAAAATGAAACAATTGTATATTATATGGAGAATTTTTGTATAATGAATTTACCATTTATAGGAAATGTTTTATTTAAAATAAGACATATGATTTTAAAACTTTTGGGGAAAAGATAAAAAAGGAAGGATTAGTCAATGAGAATACGAGACAAAATATTTGAAGAAGGTTCGAAACCTAGAGAGGTTTTAAGAAAAATTAATAATCTTGTTCATTGTATAACACTAACAAATATAAAAAAATTATTAAAAGCAATAAAAGCACAAGGAATAAGACAGACATTTCAAAATATAAGAAATGGTGTAAATGAAGGTAGATTAGTTCATGGGAAGATACTATCTAATTATGAAATGTGGATTCAAGCAAATGAACCAAATGAGGAAGAATTAGAAAAACAAAGAAATAAAAAATTTAAATATGAACCTAAAATAAGTCTATTAGTCCCTTTGTATAAAACGCCTAGAAACTTTTTTGAAGAACTTGTTGAATGTTTAGAAAAGCAAACATACAATAATTGGGAATTATGCTTGGCGGATGGAAGTCCAAAAGATAATGAAGGATTAAAAGATATAATTAAAAGAGATAAAAGAATAAAATATAAAGCATTAAAGGAGAATGGTGGAATATCAAAAAATACAAATGAATGTATAAAAATGGCTACAGGTGATTTTATTGCATTATTTGATCATGATGATTTATTACCAGTATTTGCTTTATATGAGGTGGTAAAAGCAATAAATGAAAATCCAGAAGTTGAATTTATATATTCTGATGAAGATAAAATTACAACACTTGATAAACCAAGATTTGAACCACACTTTAAACCAGATTTTTCTTTAGATTTTTTAAGAGCCAATAACTATATTTGTCATTTTAGTGTGTTTAAAAAAGAACTAATGGAAAAACTTAAAGGTGAGAGAAGTAAGTATGATGGAGCACAAGATTTTGATATAATATTAAGAATGTCAGAGCAAACAAAAAATATCATACATATTCCAAAAGTTTTATATCATTGGAGAGTACATGAAAATTCAACAGCAAAAGTTGGAGATGCAAAACCATATGCGTTTGAAGCGGGAATACCAGCTATCCAAGATCATTTAAAAAGAGTTGGTCTTAAAGGTGAAGTTGAACATGGAGCAACTTTAGGAACTTATAGAATTAGATATGATGTTATTGGAAATCCGAAAGTATCTATAATGATTCCAAATAAAGATGGAATTGAAGATTTAAAAGTGTGTGTTAATTCAATTTTAAATTTAACAACATATAATAATTATGAAATTGATATTATAGAAAATAATAGTGAAAAAGAAGAAACTTTTGAATATTATAAAGAAATAGAAAAAAATAAGAGAATAAAAATATTAAAATATCCATATAAAGGATTTAATTATTCAAAAATCATGAATTTTGGAGCGAAGAATGTTGATGGAGATTTTGTTATTCAATTAAACAATGATACTGAACTATTAACACCTAATTGGTTAGAGGATATGATAGGTTTTGCTCAAAGAGAAGATGTTGGAGCAGTTGGAGTAAAGATGTATTATCCAGATAATACAATTCAACATGCAGGTTTAGCAGTAGGTGTAAATACAGTAGCTGCACATCTATTTAAAGGAATTCCTAAAGGACAACATGGATATTTTGCAAGAGAAAGTACAATACAAGATTTAAGTGCAGTTACAGCTGCATGTATAATGACAAGAAGAGAAATGTATGAACAAGTAGGATATATGGATGAAAAATTTGCTGTAGCATTTAATGATGTTGATTTCTGCTTAAAGATAAGAGAACAAGGCAAACTAATTGTTTATGATCCATTCGTAGAGTTTACACACTATGAATCAAAAACAAGGGGAGAAGAAAATACAGCTGAAAAAATAGAAAGGTTTGAAGGGGAAATAAAACGTTTCTTAAAAAAATGGAAAAGTTTCTTAGAAAAAGGAGATCCATATTTTAATATCAATTTTGATTTGGAATCTGATAAATGCGAAGTAAATAAAGGAAGAGTAAAAAAACAATAAATTTAAACAAAGAAAGAATTCGATTTATAAAAATCGAATTCTTTATATTTACATAAAAGCTATTATAATTTTTTGCAAAAATATAATATTTAATATATTTTTGCGAATAAATAAATACATAGAAAATATTGTATAATTAAAGTTTATATGATATATTATTGATACAATAAAGGGAATTATGGATATTTGTGATTTAAAAATAGATTTTAGGGGGATTAAATGTGGAAAAAGTAGCAGTTTTAATACCATGTTACAATGAAGAGATTACAATAAAAAAAGTTATAAATGATTTTAAAAGCGAATTACCAGATGCAGATATTTATGTATATGATAATAATTCTAAAGATAAAACAGCTCAGATAGCACAAGAAAACGGTGCTATAGTTAGACATGAATATAGGCAAGGAAAGGGAAATGTTGTAAGAAGCATGTTTAGAAATATTGATGCTGATATTTATGTTATGGTAGATGGAGATGATACTTATCCAGCAGATCAAGTTCAAAAATTGATTGAACCAATAAGAAAAGGACAAGCAGATATGGTTATTGGTGATAGATTAACAAACGGAACTTATAAAAATGAAAATAAAAGACAATTTCACGAATTTGGAAATAATATAGTAAAAAATTCAATAAATAAACTTTTTAAAACAAATTTAAAAGACATATTAACAGGATATCGTGCTTTTAATAAACTTTTTGTAAAAACGATGCCTGTATTAAGCCCGAAATTTGAAATCGAAACTGAAATGACATTACATGCATTAGATAAGAACTTTATAATAAAAGAAGTTCCAATAGTCTTTAGAGATAGACCTGAAGGAAGTGAATCAAAATTAAATACTATTGGAGATGGAATTAAAGTTATAAAAACAATAGTAAAAATGTATAAAGATTTTAAGCCAAGACAATTCTTTTGGTTAATTGCATTGGCTATAGCAATTATTGGATTCTTAATAGGATTACCAGTAATCTTAGAATTTATAAAATATGGAGTTGTAAGCAAGTTAGCTTCCGCAATACTTTCAACAGGTGTAATGATATTTGCAATAATTATAGCTCAATGTGGTATCATTTTAGATACTGTGGTAAAACAAAATCATGAAAAATATGAGTTGGAAATATTAAGGTTTGTGCAAATTGAAGAGATGAAAAACAATAAAAAAGGATAAGAAATATGAAAGAATTACTAATAAATAATATTGAGATAATCAAATACGGTATATTTTATGGAATAATTATTTTAACTTTTTCTCTTATATATTTTTTAAAAAAAGATTGGTTTGAAAAAATATATAAGCATAGATATAAGGTAGGAATAATTATTCTTCTAATTAGTGTTTTATTAGAAATAAGTGGTTCATCAATTGGATGTTGGAATCAAATATTAGGTGGAGAAGATGGGGTTATTTTAGGAAAATCAAGAAGCATTAGAGGTGATGAATGGGGAACATTTACGCCAATGACATTTTCTCAAAAGTATAATAAAACAGGAGAATTTAAATATTTTAGTGATACTATAAGAGCAGATAAAACAGATACATTTATCGTATATGGACAACCAGTTTGGAATATTGCAATGATTTATAGATTTTTTCAAATTGGATTCCTTTTATTTGGATTAGGAAAAGGTCTAGCGTTTTTCTGGGCTGGAAGATATATATTTTTGTTCTTAGTATCATTTGATATGTTACAAATTATTACTAAAAATAAAAGAGGATTATCATTTATAGGAGCTATTTTAATTACTTTTTCACCAATAATAAATTGGTGGTTTGCTATCAATGGTCTTGCAGAAATGCTAATATTTGGTCAATTGTCAGTTATCTTGTTAGATAAGTACATGAAAGAAAAAAGTTATAAAAAAAGATGGATTTATCTAACAGGAATAGCAATATCAGCAGGAACATATTTATTAACATTTTATCCAGCATGGCAAGTACCATTGATTTATGTTGTGTTAGCATTAGCTTTATGGAGAATAATTGAAAACTGGAAAGAATGTAAAATTGAGAAAAAAGATGTTATTTCAATAATAACAGTATTAGTATTATTTATAATTTCAATAGTATATATTTTCTCAAAATCATTAGATACTGTAAAGGCAGTATTAGGAACAGCATATCCTGGAGCAAGATGTGAAACTGGAGGAGGAATGGGACATAGATTCTTTTCATATCCAATGGGATTATTATTTGGAATTAAAGAGTCAGGATTATCTAGTAATGTATGTGAAGAATCACTTTATTATGATTTCTTTCCAATAGGGCTTATATTAACAGCAATAGTATTTTTTAAATATAAAATAAAAGATAAATTGTTAATTATATTAACTGTAATAATAGCATTTTTAGGTGCTTGGTGTACTTATGGATTCCCAGAAATAATTGCAAAAATAACATTACTAAGTAATTCACAAGCATCAAGAACATTTATTGCAACAGGTATTATAAATATCTTTATGTTAATAAGAGCAATATCTTTGTTAAAAGAACCAAGAAAAGTATGGGTTTCAGTTTTAATTTCTTTAGCTGTAACAATGATAACAATTTATATACAAAGAAAAATTTATCCAAATTATATGACTAACAAAATAACGTTAGTTATAGCTTCACTAACTTTGATAATGACATATTTAATATTAAGGTATCAAACGAAATTAGGAAGAATACTTTCAATAATAACAATAACAACAGTTATGTGCATTGCAGGAGGAATAGTAAATCCAATTAGAAGAGGAGTTACAAGTTTATATAATTTACCTATTGTTCAAGAAATAAAAAAAGTTAATGACCAAGAAGAGGGAAAATGGATTGTAGAAGAAATAGGTTATCCAGTAATAAATTTACCTATGATAGTTGGAGCATCAACAATAAATACTACAAATGTTTATCCAGATTTAGAAAGATGGTATAAGTTAGATGAAAATAGACAATATGAAGATATATATAATAGATATGCACATATTACTACATCAATACACAAAGATGTAAATGAAGATAAATTTGAATTATTGAATCCTGATGTAATAAAGGTAAATTTAACAATTGAAGATTTGAAAAATTTAGAAGTAAAATATATTTTAACATCAAGAGATTTAGAACAACTAAATACAGATCAAGTGAAATTTGAATTAAAAGCTAACAATGTTTTTAAAATATATGAAATTAAATTTGAGTAAAGGAAAATATTTTGGAATGAAGAATAAAAAAGCAATTGAAATAATACAAAAATCTGAAAAAGTTATATATAAAATTAGATATGTTTTAGAAATGATTTTTTCTATAATAGCTATCTTTGCTAGTTATAAAGTAGTTACGATAAAACATTACTTTGGATATTTTCATAAAACATATTTAATTATTGCTTGTATGTATTGTATACTTGCTTTATCATGTTTAATTTATTGTTGTTATAAAGATAAAAAAATAATAGAAAAAATGTTTTTAGCATTTGCAATACCAGTAGGAATTATGTATATAGTATTTATAGTTCCGTCATATGCACCAGATGAACATGCACACATGTGGAAGGCATATGAAGTTTCAACAGGAAAATTAGTAACAAAAATTGAAGAAGATGGAACATCATCATCACAAGTTCCAAAGGATTTAATAAAATATAGTCCAAGTGAAGTTGGTAAATATATAAAGTTAATTGGAATGATTAGTGGAAGTACAAATTACGAAGATACAGTAACATTAACATCTCCAGCTCAAAGTTATAGTTTTATTTTATATATTGGATCATCAATAGGTTTTCTAATTTCTAGAATATTTAGTTTAAATATTCTAATTGGAATTTATTTAGGAAGAATAATAAACTTAATCTTATTTTTATTAGCTGGATATTATATGATAAAAATAATACCTTTTGGAAAATTGTTAATGACATCATATTTATTTATGCCAATGGTGTTACAACAAGCAGTATCTTTTTCAGCTGATTCAATTACAAATATAGTAGTTCTTTTATTTATTGCATATATATTAAAACTGATTTTTCAAAAAGAGAAAATAAAAATAAAACAAGATATAATACTTTGTGTATTATCAATATTAGTAGGTATTGTAAAAATTGTTTATGTACCAATTTTGGGATTAATATTGATGTTGATATTTAAAAATAATATGACAAAAAAAGAAAAAGCAATAGTGATACCAACATGTATAATTTTAGGAGGAATTGTATCTATAGCAACATATTTGTTCTCAACTCAATATGTTAGTCCAAATATGATTCCTTACTATGAAGAAAATAATGTTAATGCATCAGAACAAATTAGTTATATAATTCACAATCCTATAAATGTATTAAAGACAATAAAAAATGATTGGTATAATAAAGGTGAAGTATATATTGATACACTAATTGGTTCAAGTTTAGGTTGGTTAAATATTGCAATAAATAGACCTATAATTGTTTTGTTTTTATTAACAATACTATATTCTGCCATAGTAGAAAAAAATAAAGTGGCATTAAATAAAAAGCAAAAAATATGGACAGCTATATTAGCAGTAGGAAGTATAGTAATTATAGAATTAGCAATGTATATTTCATGGACAGGAGTAGGAGCTAGTTCAATTGAAGGAATACAGGGAAGATATTTTGTACCTATTGGTATTTTATTGTTATTAACATTATGTATGAAAAATAATTATTTAAAATATAAAAATGTAAATATAAAGATTCCATTGATAGTAACAATGTTGAATTTATTTACAATTAAAACAATATATACTTTTTTCATATAGTGGGAGGAAAAATTTAAATGAAAATATTACTAATAATACCAGCATATAACGAAGAAGAAAATATACTAAAAGTATGTAAAAGTATTGAAGAATACGATAAAAATTTAGATTATATTGTTATAAATGATGGTTCAAAAGATAAAACATTAGAAATATTGGAAGAAAACAATATTAAACATATAAATTTAATTCACAATTTAGGAATAGGTGGAGCAGTACAAACAGGCTATAAATATGCTTATGAAAATGATTATGATATAGCAGTTCAATTTGATGGAGATGGACAACACGAAATAAAATGTGTAAAAGATATTTGTAATCCAATTATAGAGAATAAGGCAAATATGTGTATAGGAACGCGATATTTGGATAAAAAAACAAGTGAATTTCAATCGACATTTATGAGAAGATTAGGAAAAAATATTATATCATTCATAATAAAAGTATGTTGTCATAAAAAAATAACAGATCCAACGTCAGGTTTTAGAGCAGCTGATAAAAATATAATAAGGATATTTGCAGAAAATTATCCAACAGATTATCCAGAGCCTGAATCAACAGTAGAAGTTTTAAAAAATAAATATCAAGTTGTTGAAGTACCAGTAAGTATGAAAGAAAGACAGGGTGGAAAATCATCTATTAGTGTTTTTAAAAGTGTAGATTATATGATAAAGGTATCTTTAGCAATAATAATTGATAGTTTAAGATAAAGAAAAGAGGAATAAAGATATGTCTATTGTATTAAGAAGTGTTTTGATTGCAATTACAATTATATATATACTAATTTTGATAAGATCCATAAATAAGAAAAACTTACAGATATCATTTTCAGTATTTTGGATAATAAGTGGGATTATTTTAATTATAGCACTTTTAATTCCAAATTTTGTTGAATGGATTTCGCATAAACTAGGATTTGTGGCTCCATCAAATATGGTATTTTGTTTAACAATATTTATAGCTTTTTATTTGATTTTTAATATGACAATAAAACTTGCACAAGAACATAAGAAAAATGTAACTCTAATTCAAGAAGTATCAATGTTAAAAAAGAGAGTGGAAAACTTAGAAAAAAAGAAGAAAAGTAAATAATTGATTATATTGCATTAAAGGAGAAAAAAATAAAGAATGAGTAAGTATAAATTATCAATTGTAGCGGCAATATATAATTTAGAACAATATTTACCCAGATGTTTGGATGCACTAGTAAATCAAACATTAGAAGAAATAGAAATATTATGTATTGATGATGGTTCAACAGACTCGGCACCTCAAATTGTAGATGAATATGAAAAGAAATATCCTAATAAAATTAAAGCGTTTCATAAAGAAAATGGTGGAGAATTTTCATCTAGAAATTATGGATTAGAAAGAGCAACAGGAGAATATATAACATTTGTAGATGTTGATGATTACGTAGAACTAAATTGGGCAGAGAAATTGTATATGGCAGCAAAGAAAAATGATGCAGATTTGGCTGTATGTGCATTCGAAAGAATAAGCCTTGAAACAAATAAAATAACATCAAAAGATATGATAGGATTTGGAAGATGTGTTAAAAACGTAGACTATAATGATGATTTTGTTGCATTTATAAATCCTGCTCCATGGAATAAAGTATATAAAAGAGAGATGATAGAGGATTTACGATTTTTACCTTTTAGAGGTTTTAATGATACAATGCTTCTAATGGAAATAATAACAAGAGCAAAAAAAATAGCATTTGAACCAGATGTACTTTATCATTATTATTTAAGAAATGACTCACAAATACACAGCGTAAATGAACAAGATGTTAAAAATCTAAAAAAATATCTATTAGAAGTTAAAAAGTTTTATAAAGATTCAAAAAAATATGAAGAAATGAAATATATATTAGATTTAATGGCATTTCTTCATTTAGGAACATCAGTAATGTATAGAGCTTCTTATGATGAAAAAATAGATATAAAAAAGATGATAAAAGAAACCATAATATATTTAGATAAAAATTTTCCTTCATGGAGAAAAAATCCATTTTTAACATTTAGGTATTCAGTAAAAAAAGGATTTAAACATATAGGACTATGGGGAGTATCTTTATTATATAGATGGAATATGCCAATGATATACATAAGAATGTATAGATTCTTAGTTGATAAATTAAAAATAGACATTAAATTTTAAAGGGGTATATAAAAAATGATAATAAAATGTATTATATTTGAAATATCATTTTTATTCATAATTTATAGACTAGGTGTTTTAGTAAGTCAATTTTTAAATAATAAAAATAGATTATTTAATTTTTTGTTTGGGTTTATAGTATTTTTTGCTGTAAATCAAATAATATTAACACCATTGATTATAATGCATACAACATTTAAATTAGCATCTTATTTAAGTATATTTACTAATATATTTTTAGTGATATTATCTTTTATTATAAAAAGAGTTAAACAAAAAAATAAATTTATTTTAAATAAGGCAAATATAATTTTAACAATTTTAGTTTGTATAGTAGTTGGATTTCAGATAGTATTTACAACTATAACAAATAAATGGAATGCAGATGATGCTTTTTATATAACATTGAGCATGAGTAATATTGATAGTAACAATATATATATGGAAGAGCCAAGTGTAGGAAAAAGCGATGGAATAATGCATTTGTCTGCAGTTGAACAAATACCTAGTTATGAACTTCAAGTTGCTATAATATCTAAAGCTTTTAGTATTAGCCCAACTATAGTTTGTCACACTTTGTTACCAACCATAGTAATTTTAATAGCTTATATATCTTATTATTATTTTGCAAAAAGATTTTTTAATAGTAAATATTCAAAAATTTTTATTATGCTGTTATCAATAATTTTTATGTTTACAGCCTTTAGTACAAAATATAGGACAGGTTGTTTACTTTTAAAGTCATGGCAAGGTAAGGCGATATTTTTAAACGTTGTATTGACAACTATAATTGCAACATTGATTAAAATGGATAAAAAAACAATTAGAAAAGAAGATGTTTTGTTACTGTTTTTTGCTAATTTAAGTTCAATAGCACTAACATCAACTTCTATATATTTATTACCTTTTGTATATTTACCATTTGGAATATTTAAATTATGTGAAAGAAAATGGAAAGATATATTAAAGTTAATAATCAGTTTTATTCCAGTAATTATTTATGTGATTATATTAGGTATATTATCTAAAATAATAAATGGATTGGGAGATATACCAAAAGATATGGTTTCAATTAAGGAAACTTTATTGACTTATAATAGTTATACTTATTTGATTTATTATATAATAGCCACAATAATAATATTTTTTGTTGGATCTAGAGAAGCAAAAAGATATTTTGTATATATGCAAATAATAAACTTATTGACCATATGGAATCCAATATTTTCAAATTATATTGCAACACATTTTACAAGTTCAGCAACTTTTTGGAGAGTACTTTGGATTGCACCAATTGAATTTGCGATTGCATATGCAATTATTAAATGTATAAAAAGAATTAGTAGAAAAAGGATAAAAACTATATTGGTAAGTATATTAGTTTGTATAATACTAATATTTCCAGGAAGATTTGCTTATTCATTTAATATTACAGACAACTTAGAAAATATACCTCAATATATAGCTGAACAAACAAACTATATTTTAGAACAGGAAAAAGATAAAGATGAAATTGTTGTATTAGTACCTTCGGATTCAGAGCAAAGTACAATGATGAGACTAATAAGTACTAAAATTAAATTGATTTGTTCAAGAGATATGTATTTGGAAAAAATAAAAAATACTGAAGAAGCAGAAGAAAGGAGAAATATTGAACAAATATATCATGGTAAATTTATATATAATACAAAAGAGTTTGAAAATTTAATTGATAAATATAATATTGATTGGATTATAATAGATAAATATGATAATCATTTATTAAACTATATAAATAAATCTTCTATGGATATAAAATATGTAAAAGATAATTATATTTTATTTAAGAATATGAAGTAAAAGACGAAATCTTAGAGAGGAAGAGTAAAATGGAAAAAAGGAGAAAAGAAATTATGCAAATAGTACTAATAATTATTTATTTAATATTAACAGTATCAGGATTAATTTTAATGAAAAAGGGAGGAAATCCAGGAAGCATAGCTTTTGAAAGTGGAAATGTAAATTTTGGAATTAGTTTAGTGAGTTTAGCAGGTTTTATATGCTATATAGGAAGTTTTTTACTATTCACAAGACTAGTAGTAATGTTTGATTTAAGTTATATAATGCCATTATGTACAGGTATTGCTCAAGTTTTAACACTTATAGCTTCAAAAGTTGTATTTAAAGAACAATTTAGTATACAAGGAATAATCGGAGCAAGTTTAGTAATATTTGGAATTTTAGTTATGAATATAAAAAGATAATTGTATAAAATTAACATTGATTAACTATTAAAAATAATATAATATGGAAATTAGAGGGGATGGGTTCCATGAGAAAGTTAAATAAAATAATAGTTTGTATATTGTTAATAGTATTTACTTTGGGTTTTAATATATCTACTGTTACAGCTTTAGCAGAAAGTATAGAAGAAAGTAAAGATTTAAGTGAACAATTACAAGAAGAACAAGAAAAAGAAGAAGAAGAAGATACTAATACTAATGAGCAAATTGAATATAAAGATGAAGATATTAAAGAGGATACTGAACAAATAAATGATAGTGAAGATATAGGAGAAGACTTAACAGAAAAGATAGAACAAGAACCAACTAATATATTAAAAAGTCAAGAAGGAGCACCTATAAAAACAATATCAAATGTTCCGTTTTCAGCTCAAGTAGAAAATACTAAAGGATATAAAATAAAGACATATTTAAAAAATGGAGTATATTATTTGTTCTTATCAAAAGATATTGATATTTCAAAATTATCAATAAAATATCAATATGGTAGTGAAATAAAAAATGTTACACCACAAAATGGTGCAACTATTGATAATGCGAAAAAAACATTAACATATAATTTTAATAAATCTAATAATATATCTTTAAATATGAAAGATGGAAAAAGTTTTAAAATTAAAGTAATGCAATCAGATATACCAAGTGTATGTATAAATTTAAATGATAATGTAAAATTAAAAACACTTACTAGTGGAAGTAAAGATAAGAAATATGCAGCTAGTTTAAAAATTGCTGGAACACAAAATGGTAAATATGATTTAGAAGATTCAGGAATTGAAATTAAAGGTAGAGGAAATAGCACATGGACTTTACCTAAAAAACCATTTCAAATAAAATTAAGTAGTAAACAAAATTTATTAGGAATGAAGAAATCTGGAAAAGCAAAAAAATGGATTCTATTAGCAAACCAATTAGACCGTACTTTGATGAAAAACAAATTGATAGATGATTTACAAGAAGAGATGGGACTTTCTAGTGATAACATGAATGGAGAATTTGTTGATTTATATATAAATGGTGAATTTTTAGGAAATTATCTGTTATGTGAAAAAGTTGAAATTGGAGAAAATAGAATTAACTTAACAAATCAAATGGGTATTATTGGGGAAATAGATAAAGCTTATGCTGAAAATGAACCTGATACACCAAGCTTTAGAACAAACAAAACAAAGACAGTAATAGGAGTAAAAGAATCCTATGCTGGAGAAGAATTAAAAGATTCTAAAAAAGAGAAAAAAGCATTATCACAATTTAAAGAATATATAAACAAATTTGAAGACTTAATTTACCAAGACAATCCTAATTGGAATGAAATAAAGAAGATGATAGATGTTGATTCGTTTATAAAATATTATTTAATAACAGAATTAGCAGAAGATCCAGATAGATTTATAAGTAGTACATTTATATGGAAAGACGGACCAAATGATGTCCTACATATCGGACCAGTTTGGGATAATGATACAGCAATAGGTTATCATGTAGGAGTATTTGCTGGTGGAGAAACAAATGTAGACTATAATTTGAATTTTTTGAAAAATAGATGTCAAGGTGAAACATATCACAAAACAAATTGGTATGAGCAATTATATAGAAATAAGGAATTTGTAAAGTTAATAAATGAAGAATATCAAAAAAGTACAAAAAATGTTTTTCTATCAATTCAAGATAAAATAGAAGACTATAAAAACAATATGGAAAAATCAATACAAATGAACTATGTTGTGTGGGATATGAAGCATCAATTACCAACAGCACATACTTATAAAGGATCATATGAAGGAGAAGTAAATTATTTAAAGAAATGGCTATATAATCGTGTTAACTATATGAATATGAGGTATGGAAATGAATATCAAATTACATATAATACATATGTTAAAGATGAGGGTTGGAAAGATAATTGGGCTTTAGATGGACAAGTATCAGGAACACAAAACATGTCACGAGCAATACAGCAAATAAAAATAACATCTCCAAATTTTAGTTCAAAACAACACATTAAATATAAAGTTCATGTAGAAGATTATGGTTGGATGAATTATAAAAAAGATGGAAATACCGTTGGTGTTCAAGGAAAGAAAATTGAAGCAATAAAGATAAACTTAGTAAATATTCCAGGATATAATATAACATACAGAGTACATGTACAAGATATAGGTTGGATGGACTGGGTCAAGAATGGAAAAATGGCAGGAACAACGGGCAAAAATAAAGCGATAGAAGCTATTGAAATAAAAATTGAAAAATCAACAGGACTTGGAGTAAAAAATCCAACTAAAAATGCAGATATAACATATAGAGCCCATATACAAGATATTGGTTGGTCTCAATGGGGTTATGATGGAGATATGATTGGGACAACAGGTAAAAGTAAGCAACTTGAGGCTTTAACTATAAATGTTAATAAGGAAAAATTTAAAGATCTATCATTATCGTATCAAGTGCATGTACAAGATATAGGTTGGATGAATTGGAAATCAAGTGGACAAAATGCAGGTACAACAGGAAAATCAAAAAGATTAGAAGCAATAAAAATTAAAGTTAATAATAAAGCAAAATATACGGTAAGCTATAGAGTACACGTACAAGATATAGGCTGGATGGATTGGAAGACTAATGGCCAAATTGCAGGTACAACTGGAAAAGGAAAAAGAATTGAAGCAATTGAAATAAAATTAGAACAAAGACAATTTATGGGTACTGCAAAAGTTGACAAAGATTCAGGAGTACTATATCAATCCCATATTTCAGATATTGGATGGACAAAAACAGGAGCAGACGGGCAGACAATTGGAACACAAGGTTTAGCAAAACAAGTAGAAGCAATAAAAATAAACTTAAAACAAAGTTTAGGACTAAAAGTAAAATATAGAGTACATGCAAAAGATATAGGTTGGATGGATTGGAAAACAAATGGTGAACTTGCCGGTACAACTAGACAAAATAAAAGAATTGAAGCTTTTCAAATTAAGCTAACCAATACAAATAAGTATGATATAAAATACCGAGCACATGTAAGTAATATAGGTTGGATGAATTGGAGAAAAAATGGACAAACAGCAGGAACGGTAAGTTTAGGATTACCTGTGGAAGCAATGCAAGTTAAATTACAAAATAAATAGAGAAAAAAGAAATGTAAAAAATTACATTTCTTTTTTTTATAAAAAACATTGTCAAAAAAGATAAAAAAATATATAATTAAGTTGAAAAAAGGAGGCATAAATAATATGGATAACAAATTTTTAAGATATACCATATCTTTATTTTTATCTTTACTTTTAATTTTAAATATTATTTCACCAGTTATAACATATGCTTTAGCAGATGAAGAAAGTGAAAAAGAAGTAGTTAGTCAAAATAACGAAACTAAAAAAGAAGAAGTATTAGATGGAAATAAAAATCAAGATAAGGATATTGAAGAACCAAAACAAGAAAAAGAAGAAAATACTGAAGGTAGTAATGAAGTAAAAGAAAATGAAAATATTATTGAAGAAAATAATGAGAACAATATAGAGGAAAATACTACAGTAAATGAAGTTGAAAATGAAAGCAAAGCAAAAACATATACTGTTACAAGTGCACCAGAACAAGCTATTTCAACAATATCTGCAAAATCTACCACACCATCTATTAGATATAGATCACATATACAAGATGTAGGATGGGAAAAAGATAGATCAGATGATGGAGCTACATCAGGATTGGAAGGAAAGAATAAACAAATTGAAGCAATAAAAATAAGCTTAGCTAATCTTTCAGGAGTAAAAGTTAAATATCAAGTACATGTTGAAAGTATTGGTTGGATGGCATGGAAAAGTGGGGGAGCAGTAGCAGGAACAACAGGGAAAAATAAACAAGTAGAAGCAATAAAAATTAAGTTACAAACAACTAATAAATATTCAATAAAATATAGAGTATATGTACAAGATATTGGTTGGACAGATTGGGCATATGATGGAGAAATGGCAGGAACAGAAGGAGAAAACAAACAAATTGAAGCAATTGAGATAAAACTAGCTGACAAAAAGCCATCTATTAGATATAGAGCTCATGTACAAGATATAGGATGGGAAAAGAATAGATCAGATGATGGAGAAGTAGCAGGAACAGAAGGAAAAAATAAGCAAATTGAAGCATTGAAAATAAGTATAACAGATGTTCCAGGAATAAAAGTTAAATATCAAGTACATGTACAAGACATAGGATGGATGGCATGGAAAAGTGGAGGATCAGTAGCAGGAACAACAGGGAAAAATAAACAAGTAGAAGCAATAAAGATAAAATTAGAAACAAGTAAAACATATTCAGTAAAATATAGAGTACATGTACAAGATATAGGATGGATGCCTTGGACTTATGATGGGAATATGGCAGGAACAGAAGGAAAGAATAAACAAGTAGAAGCGATTCAAATAAAAATTGTTGATAAAGTAACAGGGGATACTTCACCAAATAGTATAAATGCCATAGATAATTCTAAATATCCAGGATTTAAATCAAGATTACAAGCAGTTCAAGCTGCTCATCCAAACTGGAATATCAAAGTACAATATGTAGGACTTGATTGGAATACAGTAATAAATGAAGAGTTTAAAGTTGTATCAGGTAGTCCTAGAAGTTTAACACAAGCACCATATTTAAATGAATGGAAATATAGTGGAGATGATAATAAATATGATGTATCTCAAACTTGGTATAGAGCTTCGAAAAAAGCAATTGCATATATGATGGATCCAAGAAACAGTTTTGATGATTATATATTCCAATTCCAAAACTTAGAATATACTGCTGAAACTAAAGATGATATTAAAGGTATGGTTTCAGGATCATTTTTGAATACAACAGAATGTATAAATGCTATATATAAAGCAGCAACCACATATAAAATTAGTGCTTCACATATAGTTTCAAGAATATTACAAGAGCAAGGTAAAGATGGAAGCGGAATAATGAATGGATATAAATACAATGGAAAGACAGTATATAATTTATTTAATATAAATGTGAGTGGAAATGGTTCATCAGGAATTAAAAAAGGAGCTAAATATGCAGATGGCAAGAAGTGGTATAGCAGGGCTGCATCAATTATAGGTGGAACAGAGTTCTTAAGTACTAATTACATAGAAAAAGGTCAAAACACTTTGTATTATCAAAAATTCAATGTTGTAAGAAAGCCATACTATAATTATCAATACATGCAGAATATAAGAGCAGCAAATGATGAAGGAAATAAAATATGTAAATTCTATAAAGAATTAGGATTATATGATTCACGTATTTCATTTGTAATACCAATATATGAAAATATGCCATCAACAATATCTGCAAGACCAAATCAATAAAAAATGTATATACTTATGAAAAGTACAAGTTAAAGCTTGTACTTTTTTAGTTTAGATGATATGATATAAGCAATTGGGGAGGAGAAGAGATAAATGAATAAAATATCAGTCGTAATACCTATGTACTATGAAGAAAAGGTTGCAAAGGAATGTTACAAAAGAGTTAGTAGTTGTTTAAATAAAATAGAAAATTATGAAAATGAAATAATATTTGTAAATGATGGAAGTAAAGATAAAACACTAGAAATTTTAGAAGAAATAGCAAAAAAAAATAAGAATGTAAAAATAATATCTTTTTCTCGAAACTTTGGTCACCAAGCAGCAGTAACAGCAGGACTAAAATATGTAACTGGTGATGCTATAGTTATAATGGACGCAGATTTACAAGATCCACCAGAACTAATACCTGAAATGATAAAATTATGGGAAGATGGTAATGAAGTAATATATGGAAAGAGAAAATCAAGAGAAGGAGAATCAGCATTTAAATTATTAACAGCGAAGATGTTTTATAAAGCTTTAAATTCATTATCAGATGTAGAAATCCCAAAAGATACAGGAGATTTTAGATTAGTTGATAAAAAAGTTGTACAAACAATAAATGAAATGCCAGAACATAATAAGTTTTTAAGAGGTTTATTTAGTTGGGTTGGATATAAACAAATTGCATATGAATATGAGAGAAAAGAAAGATTTGCAGGTGAAACAAAATATCCATTAAGCAAAATGTTAAAGTTAGCATCAGATGGAATAATAAGTTTTTCAAAAAAACCGTTAAAGATTATGGGAACAATAGGAATATTCTCTATAGTAATATCTATTCTAATTCTTATATATACTATTGTTTCATATATATTTAAATTAAACCACTTATCAGCAGGATGGACATCAATCATGATAACTGTAACCTTTTTCTCAGGAGTACAGCTATTATCAATGTGGATTTTATCTGAATATGTTGGAAGAATTTATGACGAATCAAAAAATAGACCTCAATACATAATAGACAAAAAGATAAATACAAAATAATAACTTGAGTTTTTTTGCATTAAATGTTATGATACGATATGGTTAAAGGAAAATATTAGAAGAAAAACTTTGAAGGGAAGTGTAAAAATATATGAAAATATTGATTACAGGTGCGAAAGGAATGCTTGCACAAGCGGTAAAAGCAAAATTCGAAAAAGAAAATGAAGTTATATGTACAGATGTTGCAGAATTAGATATAACTGATGAAAATGCTGTAATTGAATATGTGAAAGAAATAAAACCAGACTATATAATGAATTGTGCAGCATATACAGCTGTTGATAATGCAGAAGATAATGAACCTTTAGCAGATAAAATAAATGGGGATGGACCAGGAAACTTAGCAAAAGCTGCAAAAATAGTTGATGCTACTTTAGTACACATTTCAACAGATTATGTATTTTCTGGGGATTTAGAACTAGAAAAATCTTATACAGAAGATGATAAGGTTGGACCTGTAACTGCTTATGGAAGAACAAAATTACATGGAGAAGAAGCTGTAAAAAATAATACTGATAAGTATTATATATTTAGAACAGCATGGCTATATGGTGAAGGTAAGAATTTTATAAGAACAATGACAGGACTTGGTAAAACACATGATGAAGTAAAAGTTGTTATGGATCAACACGGAAGTCCAACTTATACAGAAGATTTAACTAACATAATTTATCAAGCTGTAAAAAAGAATATACCTTATGGAGTATATCATTCAACAAATCAAGGATTTACAACTTGGTATGAATTTACACAAGAATTTTTCAAAATGCAAGATATAAATTGCAAAATAACACCTGTAACTTCAGAAGAATTTAAGAGTAAAGCACATAGACCTGCAAACTCACAATTATCAAAAGACAAGCTATTAAATCTAGGAATTGAAATACCAACATGGCAAGATGCTGTGAAAAGATATTTAGAAGTGGAAAATAATATATAAAAGAAAGGAAGTAAAAAATATGAAAAACAGAAAAGGAATTATTTTAGCAGGAGGAAGCGGAACAAGATTATATCCATTAACACATGCAATTTCAAAACAAATTATGCCAGTATATGATAAACCAATGATTTATTATCCATTGTCAGTGCTAATGGAGGCTAATATTAGAGAAGTTCTAATTATATCAACACCAAGAGATGTGTTAGTATTTAAGGAACTACTTGGAGATGGATCTCAATGGGGAATGAATTTTGAATATAAAGTTCAAGAAAAACCAAATGGATTAGCAGAAGCTTTTGTAATTGGAGAAGATTTTATAGGACAAGACAATGTTGCTATGATATTAGGAGATAATATGTTTTATGGATCACATCTTTCTGAGATGTTAAGAAAAGCAAATGAAAGAGAAAATGAAGCTACAATATTTGGGTATGAAGTTAAAGATCCGAGAGCATATGGTGTTGTTGAAATAGATGAAGAAGGAAAAGCAATTTCGATTGAAGAAAAACCAGAAAAACCAAAATCTAATTTTGCAGTTCCAGGACTATATTTCTATACAAATGATGTAATAGAAATATCAAAAGGTATTAAACCATCAGCAAGAGGAGAATTAGAAATTACATCTGTAAATGAAGAATATATGAATAGAAATAAATTATATGTTGAGACTTTTGGAAGAGGAATGACATGGTTTGATACAGGAACACATGATGCATTAATAGAAACAGCAAGTTTTGTTCAAACAATTGAAAAAAGACAAGGAATGCAAGTATGTTGCCCAGAAGAAATAGCTTATCAAAAAGGTTGGATTACAGCAGAGCAATTATCAGTTCTAGCAGATAAATATATGAAAACAGACTATGGAAAATATTTAAAAGATTTAATAAAATAAAGCTTTTATTAGACATGCTAAAAAAGAAAGGAGAGAAGAAAAAGTGGGTAAATTCAAAAAAATAGATACATCAATCGAAGGTGTTTATGTAATAGAACCTACAGTTTTTGGAGATAATAGAGGTTACTTCATGGAAACATATAGCACTCAAGAATTTAAAGAGATTGGATTAAATTATAATTTTGTACAAGATAATCAATCAAAATCAAAAAAAGGAGTTTTGAGAGGATTACATTTCCAAAAAGAAAATTCTCAAGCAAAATTGGTTAGATGTATAAAAGGAGAAGTTTTTGATGTAGCGGTTGATTTAAGACCAGGAAGCAAAACTTATGGTAAATGGGAAGGTGTTATACTTTCTGAAGAAAATAAGAAAATGTTTATGATACCTAGAGGATTTGCTCATGGATTCTTAGTATTATCTGAAGAAGCTGAATTCACATATAAATGTGATGATGTATATAATCACGAAGCTGAAGGTGGATTAGCATGGAATGATCCAGATGTAAATATTGATTGGCCTTTAGGGGAAATGTCTGTTAATGACTTACTAACTTCAGAAAAAGATGCTAAATGGCCAACATTAGAAGAATTAAGAAATACAGATTTGTTTAAAAATTTATAAAAGGAAGGAACAATTAAAATGAGTAAAAATGTATTAGTAACAGGAGCAGCAGGATTTATAGGAGCAAACTTTGCACAATATTTTGTAAATAAATATCCAGACTATAAAGTAATTGTTGTAGACAAATTAACATATGCTGGAAATTTAGATAATTTAAAAAAGGTAGAAGATAAAATAACTTTTGTACAAGCAGATATATGTGATTTTGAAAAAATGAAAGAAATCTTTGATAAATATGAAATAAATGGTGTAATACATTTTGCAGCAGAATCACATGTTGATAATAGCATAAAAACACCTTTTGTATTTACACAAACTAATGTAATTGGAACACATACATTATTAGAAACAGCAAAACAAAAATGGGGAGAAGGAAGTACAAATAAATTTGTACATATTTCAACAGATGAAGTATATGGATCTTTAGGAGAAGAAGGATATTTTACTGAAACATCTCCAATTAAGCCAAGTAGTCCATATTCATCTTCAAAAGCAAGTTCAGATTTAATTGCTCTTGCATATAAAGAGACATTTAATATGAATGTAAATGTTACAAATTGTTCCAACAATTATGGACCATACCAACATAACGAAAAACTAATCCCACATATGATTAAATTAGCATTAAATGATGAAAAACTACCAGTATATGGAGAAGGATTAAATATAAGAGATTGGCTATATGTTGAAGATCATTGTGAAGCTATAGATCTTGTATTCCATAATGGAGTTGCAGGTGAAAGATATAATATTGGTGGACACAATGAAAGAAGAAATATTGAAATTGTAAAACTTATTTTACAAAGATTAGGAAAACCAGAAAGTTTAATACAACATGTAGAAGATAGAAAAGGTCATGACTATAGATATGCAATAGATCCTACAAAAATAAAAAATGAATTAGGATGGTATCCTAAAACAAAATTTGAAGATGGAATAGTTAAAACAATTGACTGGTATCTTGAAAATCCTGATTGGCTAAAATAAGGATATAAAAGGAGAGAATATGTTTACAGATTACACAAAAATCTATATTAAATCAGGAGACGGCGGTAATGGAGCAGTTTCTTTTAGAAGAGAAAAGTATGTTGCATCTGGTGGACCTGATGGTGGAGATGGTGGAAAAGGTGGAGATATCTATTTTAAAGTAGATAAAGATAAGAACACTTTAATAGACTTTCGTTATAACAAAAAATATAAAGCTGGAAATGGTGAAAATGGAAGTGGAAACCATTGTAATGGAAAATATGGAGAAAATCTATATATAAAAGTTCCAATAGGAACAGTTATAAAAGATGCTCAAACAGGGAAAATAATAGCAGATTTATCACATGAAGAACAAGTAGAAAAGGTATTAGAAGGTGGAAGAGGTGGAAAAGGAAATTCTCATTTTGCAACTTCTACTCGTCAAGCACCTAGATTTGCTCAAGATGGTGATAAGGGTGAAGAAAAAGAAATAATACTTGAATTAAAACTACTTGCAGATGTTGGCCTTTTAGGATTTCCAAATGTAGGTAAATCAACTTTTCTTTCAAAAACAACGGCAGCAAGACCTAAAATTGCAAATTATCACTTTACAACATTAGAACCTAATTTAGGAGTTGTAAAAACAAAAAGTGGAGGATTTGTAATTGCAGATATTCCTGGAATAATAGAAGGAGCTAGTGAAGGAGTAGGACTTGGAATTCAGTTTTTAAGACATGTTGAAAGAACAAGATTACTATTACATTTTATAGATGTATCAGGAACAGAAGGAAGAGACCCTATAGAAGATTTTAAAACAATAAATGAAGAGTTGAAAAAATATAGTGAAAAACTTAGCAAAAGAACTCAAATTATTGTTGCAACTAAAATGGATGTAGTACAAGATGAGAAGCCTTTAAAAGAATTAGAAGAATTAGCAAAGAAAGAAAAATTAGAATTATTTAAAATATCAGCAGTAACAGGAGAAGGTATAGATAATCTAATTAATCATATTGAAGAAGTATTAAAAACATTACCAAAGGAAGAATTGTTCGAAGCAGATGAAAAAATGGTATATACATTAGAAGATAAGAAAGATGAATGGACAATTAGAAAAGAAGGAGAAGACTTTATAATTGAAGGAAGAGCTGTTGAAAGATTAATGGGAAGAGTTAATATTGAAGATAATGAATCTATGTACTACTTACAAAAATCATTAAAAGAGATGGGAATAGATGATAAACTTAAAGAAATGGGAGTTTGTGAAGGAGACAGTGTAGTAATTGCAGGATGGGAATTAGAGTGGAGTGATTAAATTATCATAATTAAAAAATATATAATTAGTCTTGCATAAATTTAAGTTTATGGTTATAATGTGAAAGTAAAACAAAAAAGAAAGAGGTAGAGAATTATGAAGATAAATACAGTTGGAAAAGAAATTGAAGTAACAGGTGCAATAAATGACTATGTAGAAAAAAAGTTAGCTAGAATAGAAAAATATTTTGATGAAGCTACAGCTGATGTAACTTTAAAAGTACAAAAAAATGAACAAACAGCTGAAATACATGTAACTTCAAAAGGAGAAAAATATAGAGCAGTAACAGAAGATAAAGATTTATATGCTGCTATTGATAAAGATATAGACATTTTAGAAGGACAAATTAGAAAAACAAAAACAAAAAAAGAAAAAATGATGAGAGAAGCAAGTATAAAATCTTTAGAAGTTGAAAAAGAAACACCAGAAATAGTAAATGAAATTGTAAAAACTTCTTACTATGAAATAAAACCAATAACACCTGAAGATGCAGTATTAGAATTGCAAGAAAGACCAACACATACTTTCTTAGCTTTTATAAACGTAGAAACAGGAAAAGTAAATGTAATTCATAAGTTAAAAGATGGAAAAAATTATGGTTTAATAGAACCAGAAGCTTAATATAAAATAAAGGCAGGAGTGTATCTTCTGCCTTTTAATAGGGTTGTTTTGTTATATGTAAAAAATATGATATAATTATAGCTGATAAGGGAGGAATGGCTAATGAATAAAAAATATGATGTAATAGTAGTTGGAGCTGGACCAGGAGGAGTATTCTTAGCATATGAACTAATACAAAAGAAAAAATTAAAAAATATTCTTTTAATTGAACAAGGAAAGAAAGTTGAAGATAGAGTTTGTCCTATAGAAAAAGGTGGAATATGCCCAAAATGTAAACCTTTTTGTAATATAACAAGTGGATTCTCAGGAGCAGGAGCTTTTTCTGATGGAAAATTATCTTTATATAATCCAGATGATGATGAAATACATATTGGTGGAGATTTACATAGATATATTGGTGTTGAGGAAACAAAGAAATTAATAGATTATACAGATAAAGTATATTTAGATTTTGGAGCTGATACTCAATTAGAAGGAACTAAATTTAAAAAAGAAGTAAAAGAAATATATAATAAAGCTAAAAGAGAAAATATAACTTTAATTGATATACCAATTAGACATTTAGGAACTGAAAAAAGTCATGAATTATACGGAAGAATAGAACACTATCTATTAGATAATGGTATAGAAATGTTATTTGAAACAAAAGTAGCTGATATAATTGTAGAAGACAAAAAAGTAAAAGGTGTGAAAATTAAACCAGCTAAATATGAACAAGATGAGGAGTTTGATGATTTTGAAGAAATAATGGCTGACAATGTTGTTTTAGCTGTTGGAAGAAAAGGTGCTAATTGGTTAGTAAATTTATGTAATAAACATGAGATAAAAACTGAAACTGGAATAGTTGATATTGGAATTAGATATGAATTACCTGATGAAATAATGAAAGATATAAATAAATATATGTATGAAGGAAAATTCATAGGAAGAGTTGGACCTTTTAAAGACAAAGTTAGAACATTTTGTCAAAATCCAAGCGGTTTTGTATCTACAGAAGTATATGATAATGATATAGCATTAGTTAATGGGCATTCATACAAAGAAAAGAAAAGTACAAATACAAACCTTGCTATATTAGTATCTCATAGGTTTAACTATCCATTTAATAAACCAATAGAATATGGTAGAAATGTTGCAAAAAATTTAAATGAATTAGGTGCTGGAAATATAGTTGTTCAAAGATTAGGAGATATATATAGAGGAAAGAGAACATGGGAAGAAGAATTAAAAAATAATAAAGTTGTTCCAACTCTTAAGTCAGCAGTTGCAGGAGATATTACTTTTGCATTAGGATATAGAACAATGACAGCAATACTTGAATTTATTAGAGCTTTAGATAAAGTAGTTGAAGGTTTTGCAAATCCAGAAAACTTATTATATGGGCCTGAAATAAAATTCTATAGTAACCAAATTGTTATTGATGAGAATTTTGAAACAAGTATAAAAGGATTGTATTCAATAGGTGATGGTGGGGGAATGACAAGAGGACTAATGATGGCTTCGTGTTCAGGTATCCAAATGGCTAGAATATTATCTAATAAAAATAGTTAAAATTTAATAATAAAGAAGGCAGGAAATCAAATCCTGCCTTTATATGTATATAAAAACAAAATTTAACTTCCTGCTATAAGAAATCAATTATAAATTGTTAAAAATAAAAAACTATTTCATGTTGTTTTCAGCTTGTTCAATCATTTTCTTAACCATTTGTCCACCTATTCTTCCTGCGTCTCTAGCTGATATATCTCCATTGTAACCATCTTTTAAATTAACACCAACTTCACTAGCTACTTCATATTTGAATTTGTCTAATGCGTCCATAGCTTCTGGAACTAATTTTTTGTTACTGTAGTTTGCCATTGTTTTTCACCTCCTGCTAATATTAACATTAGAAAAACTATGTTTTTCTAATACTATGATTTGCAATTATGAAAAAAATAAACTGGTAATTTTTACAAAAATAAATAATATTTTTTATAATAATAAGTTTATCCAAATTTAAAAAACAAATACAAAGTATTGAAAAAAAAATAACAAAAATATATAATACAAAAATGAAAAAAGGAGAAAAAAATGTATAAACTTGTCGCAATAGATTTAGATGGAACTATGTTAAATAGTTATGGAATGGTAGAAGAAGAAACAAAAAAAGATTTGAAATATTCAATGAGTAAAGGAGCTAAAATAATAATTGCATCAGGAAGACCTATTGGATCAATAAAAACAATTGCAAAAGAAATTGGATGTGATGAATATTTTATAGCGGGAAATGGTTCTGTAATTTATGATTTAAAAAGAGATGAAATAATATATAAAAAGTACATGTCAAAAGAAAAAGTTCTAGAAATAATAAAATTGTGTGAAGAAAATAGTATCTCATATAATGTATATACAGATAAGACAATTCTTGCAACTTCTTTAAAATATAATGTTTTGTATTACCATAAGGAAAATTTAAAAAAAGAAGAAAGTAAAAGAACAAACATACTATTAGTTGAAAATATGTATAAATATATAGATGAGATGGAAGAAGAAAATTTTTTAAAAATTACAATTTGTGATAGTACACAAGTTATTTTCCAATCAATAATGAAAAAATTAAAACAAATACAAAATATACAAGTTTTAGATATATCACATATGTCAAGAAAAGTAATAAAGCAAGGAACAGAAGAAGTACCAATAGAATATTTCTATACAGAGATTACTAGTGATGAGGTTGACAAATGGTATGCAATAGAAAATTTAATTGAAAAATTAGGAATTAAAAAAGAAGAAGTTATGGCAATTGGAGATAATATAAATGATAAAATGATGATTGAAAAAGCTGGAATGGGAATTTCTATGAAAGGAAGTGAGCCTTCTGTAGAAAATGTATCTAATTATGTGACTGAAGGGAACAATGAAAATGGCGTAGGAAAAGCTCTAAAAAAATTTATTTAAAGACAAATATTACAATTATATTACAAATATATGAAAAAAAAATTACAAGTGCGTATTTTGTTGCTTTTAGACAATAATTGCGTTAAAATAAAATAGAAAATATTTTGATATAAATATAAAAATAAACAATAAAGGGAGGAATTTGAAATGGCATCAAATCCAATGCAAAGAAAAGCAAGAGTTTCATTTTTAATGGGAATGTTCGTTACATTGTTAATTACAGGAGTAATTATAGCAGGTTTAGGATATTTATTGATTAATGAGAAAAGGGCACAAAATGAAGAAAAGAAAAATAGTACATCTGTATATGTATTAAATTCTGATGTAAAATCTGGACAAATAGTATCAATGGATATGTGTACACAAAAAACAATCCTAATGGATCAAGTACCTAGTAATGCTATAGGTTCTTCACAAGCTGATATATTTACTGCTCTTTCATTACAAGATAAAGAAGGAAGACAAATTGTCGCAAAAAGCAATGAAGATGGAGAAGTAGAGTTAACTATTACTATAACAACAGAAGGAGGAGATAAAGAATATAAGTTAACTCAAACAGAAGGAGAAGTTAAAGAAGGAGAATTAGCAACAAGTTATACATATTACTATGAAGATGGAAAAGATAGAAAATATGTAGAATTAAGTAGTGAACCTTTAATTGCAAAAGTTGATATGTATGCAAATACAGTTATTACAACAGATTTAGTAAGTAAAGGTAATAGTGCCACTATTAACGATGCAAGGGTACAAGAATATAATATGATTTCTTTACCAACAAGTTTGGAAACTGGAGATTATGTTGATATAAGACTTATGCTTCCAAATGGACAAGATTTTATAGTAATTTCTAAAAAAGAAGCTACTATTCCAGATGCCGGAGGAGTAGCATTAGCAGATACAATACAAATGAACTTATCTGAAGATGAAACATTAAGCTTAAGTAGTGCGATTATAGATGCTTATCAAATTATAGGTTCTAAACTTTATGCTGTTAAATATACAGAAGCTGGATTACAAAATGCTGCTACTGCAACTTATGTTCCAAATGCTCAAGTAACAAAATTGATTCAAACAAATCCTAATTATGTAATGGATGCAAGAACAGCATTAAAAGCTAGATATAGTGGAAATTCAGTAAACTTAAGAAATGAAAATATTAATGCACAGTTTAATGCGGCAGGAGAAGAAGGACAAGAAAATGTAAAAGCACAAATGCAAGAGTCTATTACAAAAGCACAAACATCAAGACAAACATATTTAGACGGCTTAGGTGGAGCTGAATAAAACATTAAAAAGTGAGGGATAAACATATGAAAAAAATAGGATTTATAGGGGCGTATGATAAAACGGATATGATTGTATATATAGGAAAGATATTGACAGTATTAAAACAAAAAGTTTTAATTGTTGATTCTACTCTTAGTCAAAAAGCAAAATACATTGTCCCTGTAATTAATCCAACTGTAACTTACGTAACTGAATATGAAGAAATGGATGTTGCAGTAGGTTTTAATAGTATTGAATCTATAAAACAATATTTAGGAGTGCCAGAAAATAAAGAATTAGATTATGATTATGTTTTAATAGATGTAGATAATATAAAAAACTTTAATAGTTTCAATCTATTAGAAGCACAAAAGAACTATTTCGTAACTTCTTTTGATGTATATTCACTAAAAAAAGGATTGGAAATACTGGTAGAGTTAAATGATTCAATTAGTTTAACAAAAGTAATATTTTCAAAAGAAATATTGAAAGAAGATGATGATTACCTAAATTATTTATCTTTGGGATATAAAGTTGTATGGAATGAATATAGAATTTATTTTCCAATGGATACTATGGATTTTAGTGCAATTGTTGAAAACCAACGATTAGCTAAAGTAAAATTTAGGAAACTTAGTGTAGCATATAAAGAAGGACTAACATTTTTGGCAGAAGATCTTGCAAAAGATATGAGTGAAAGCAACATAAGAAGAGCTATAAAAACTATAGAAAAAGGAGCATAGAAAGTTATGTCAATAATTACGTTTTGGAATAATGGAAGAGATCAAGTTGGTAAAACTTTATCAATTGTTGCAATTGCAACATATATGGCAATTGAGCACAACTATAAGATATTAGTTGTATCTACAAGTTATAAAGATAAAACTTTGAATAACTGTTATTGGGAAAAAAATGAAATAAAGAAAAAGAATTTTGGAATATTTGGACCTAATACTAATACATATATGGGAAATGGATTTGAAGGTTTAGCTCCAATAATGAAAAGTAATAAATTAGCTCCAGAAATAATAACAAACTATACTAAAGTTATATTTAAAGATAGACTAGAAGTTTTAAAAAGCTATGAAGACGGAGATGAAGACGAATATAAAGAAACCGCTAATTTATTTGCAGATATAATAACACAAGCAAATAGATACTATGATTTAGTGTTTGTTGACTTAGATAATAGTATAGGCGAAGAAAATGTTAATACTATTTTAAATCGTTCAACGATAATTATGGCAACACTTAGTCAAAGAATGACGGTTATTGACGATTTCTTAAAATTACAAGAGGAAAATGATTTATTTAGTAGTCCAAAAGTTTTAGTACTAATAGGAAGATATGATCGTTATTCAAAATATACATTAAAGAACATAACAAGATATATGAAAGAAAAGAATAAAATTTCAACAGTACCATACAATACATTGTTTTTTGAAGCATGTGAAGAGGCGGCTGTACCAGATTTATTCTTAAGATTTAGAAAGATAAAAGATCAAGAAGATAGAAATTACTTATTTATGTCAGAAATAAAAAGATGTAGTGAAAACATAATATATAGGTTACAAGATCTACAAATGAAACTTTAAAAAGGAGGCATCAATTAAAATGATAAACTTCATACTATCAGTTTTAGTACTATTGATAGCGGCATATGTTGTTATACATCATTTAAAAAAACAAAAAGAAGCAGAAGTAGAAAAACAAATTGAAGTAGACGATAAAACGTATACTATAGATGTAATGATTGAATTTGTTAAGAAAAGACTTGATGAAATAACAAAAATCAACTTATATGATATAGGGCTATCTGAAGAGGAATTAAAAAGAAGAAAGAACAAAAAATATGAACTAAAGAAAGCTTTAAAAGGTTGTACATATGGTGACGTAAATGATAAGAAGTATGTTAAAGAGATTATCTTTGATTTATTGTCACAAGAGTATGGAGTTGATGAAACAAACATATCTAAAGCTATTCCTTTTGATATACCATCATTATTAACTCCTGCAGATAAATTTGATATTTTAATTTATGCATATAAAAAGGCTTTTGCTTATGAAGCAATGACTGAGCTTATAAAGAAATATAACTTAGCTAATTTAAAATATATTGAGGGAGAAACAAAACCTTGTTATGTTATAACATCACAGGAAATTTCTGATATTTATGAACAAGAAAATATAACACTTGAATTTCAAGATAAACTTGAAATTTTAGTACAAAGAATATATCAAAAATATAAAGGATATAGTGCTATTGATGAAGTAAGAGATATGAATATAGACGGTGTATCTGGTGGTGTATCTGGATTACCTGAAAGCTTTGTAAGCCAAGTAGCACAATCTGATGGAGATTATTTAAATCAAATTACAGAACATAAAGTTCCAAGAGCATGTGATGCTATATGGATATTCTTCCAAGGTAAGTCTATACGTTTGGAATTCTTATCATTTGGAACAGAAGCAGAATTAAAAAGGGTATGTCAAAATATATATAAATATAATAACCCTGGACAATTATCTGATACAAACGGATATAAAATCAATGAAATGAAAGACGGTTCACGTGTCGTTGTTGTTAGACCAAGCATGTCAGAAACATGGGCATTCTTCGTTAGAAAGTTCGACGTAAAACGTGCAACACTAGAACAAATAGTATTATTCCCAGGAAAGGAAGATACAATAGCTTTACTAAAATTCTTAGTAAAGGGTGCAAGAATTATATCACTAACAGGTGAGCAAGGTTGTGGTAAAACAACAATGCTTATGGCTATGATAGAAAATATATATGAAACAATGAACTTGCGTATTACAGAAACTGCATTCGAGTTGCACTTAAGAAAGATATATCCAACAAGAAATATCTTATCAATGCGTGAGACAGATACAATTTCTGGACAAGAGTGTTTGGACGTTCAAAAGAAAACTGACGGTTCCGTAAATATAATCCGGAGAGGTTGCAACAGACCCCGTAGCTTCTTGGATGATCCAATCTGCACAGGTTGCATCTAAATTCACATTATTTACACACCATGCTAAAACATTCCCAGATTTGGTTACTGCTCTAAGAAACTCAATGTTAAGAGCAGGAGTATTCAAAAGTGAAAAGACAGCAGAAGAGCAAGTTGTACAAGTACTTAATTTTGACATTCACTTAGTAAAAGACTTCAAAGGAAGAAGATATATAGAAAGAATTACAGAGTGTATTCCAGTAGAAAATGTAAATGAATACACATTTGATCATAGAAAAGAAAAAACATTAGAAGGAAAATTTGATAAATTTTTCGATAATGCAACATATTACTTTACAAAAGTAACAAATAGAGAAACATTTAAATATAGAAATATTCTTGAATATATTGATGGAGAGTATGTAATTACAAATCCTATTTCTAACTACAATATAAAAGAAATGAGACTTAATATGGAAGAAACAGATGCAGAAGAATTTGACAAATTTGTAGAAAGAAACTGGGGAAGTAAAGCAGTATATAAACCAGAAGAAGAAAAAGAGGCAGCAAAAAATAGAAATTAAAAATATGCTAAACAGGAGGTGCAATTTTAAGTGAGTAATAAAATTCTTATATATTTAATACTTGGAATAATTCTTTTATTTGCTATTATAGTTATCTTTTATATGCAATTAAGAAAAAAGATGATGAAATCAGACTATAAAAGAATAAGAGAACTACAACAAGGTACAAAATCTAATTTGCATTCATCAGAAATCATGTACCAAAAGTTATATGTTAAATATGTAAAGATGCCATTTATTAAAAGATATGCAGCTAAACTAAGACGTAGACTTGAGATTATTGATACAGATGATGAATATGCAACAAGAAGAGATACAGCTAAAATACTCACAAGAGCAATTGTAATATTAGTACCTTTAGTATTAGCTACAATACTAATTACAAGAAGTAATTATTTAATAATGGGGATATTATTAATATTTGAGATATTTATGATAGACACATTAATAGATGGTTCTGTTGATAAAATTGATAATAATATATTAAAAGAGCAGTTAGATTTCTTCTCAGAAATTAGACATGCATATCATGAATATAACATGGTTGAAGAGGCAATTTATCAAACATCACAAGATGATGAGAAAACAATATCAAAACAAGGTGATAGAATATATGAAATACTAATATCAGATGACCCTGAAATGGAACTTGAAAAATATTATGATGTTGCACCAAATCCATTTTTAAAGGAATTTGCTGGAGTTTCATATTTAACAAAAGAATTTGGTGATAGAAAGGTTGATGGAGCATCTCTTTATTTGAAAAATATCAATAATATAGGACAAGAGATGCAACTTGAAATATTAAAAAGAGATAAATTAAATTACGTTTTTCAGAGTTTGGCAGTTATCTCAATAGTTCCAATATTATTTTTAGAGCCTTTAAAAAGTTGGGCAGTTAGTAACTTTGCATTTACAGAAAGTTGGTACTGTGGAAAACCTGGAATGATAGTTCAAATACTAATACTAATCCTAACATTTATATCTTATATATTAGTTAGAAAACTAAAAGATAATGGCTCTACAAGTATGAACACACAAAACTTAGAAAATCCATGGCAAGCAAAACTATACAAAAAACCTATAATAAAACAAATAGTTAATATGTTTATACCTAAAGAAGGAACAAGAGATTATAGAAAGGTACAACAAACATTAAAAGATGCAGCTTCTACTTTAAAAATAGAGTGGCTGTATGTAAATAGACTGTCTCTTGCAATAGTTACAGCAATTGTATCCATATTCTTATTTGGATATCTACATAATTTGGCAGTTGACTATATTTATGAAGAGCCAACAACTGATTATGATGTTATAGGTGGATTATCTGACAAAGATAAGAAAAAAGCTCTGGAAGTTACTGAAGCTGATAATAAAATTTTGGATAAATTTAAAGGAAAAGTTAGAACAACAAAAGAAGATATTAAAAAAGAAGTTAATAAGACAAAATTCTATACAGAATCATCAGGATTTGATGCTGATAAAATTTCTGAAAGAATTTATAATAAATTAACATTGATAAATGGTGAATATTTACAATGGTTTGAAATTCTATTAGCATTAGTATTTGCGTTAGTTGCATATATGGGACCAATGTGGTTACTATATTTCCAAGTAAAGATGAGACAACTTGAAATGGAAGATGAAGTAATGCAATTCCAAACAATTATACTTATGCTTATGAGAATTGAAAGGGTAAATGTTGAAATAATATTAGAATGGTTAGAAAGATACTCTAACATATTTAGAGCTCCAATATCTAAATGTGTTAATAACTATGAAGCAGGTGCATGGGAAGCACTTGAACAGATGAAAGAAGACGTATCTTTTATGCAAATGATAAGGATTATTGAAAGTATGCAAGCAGCAGTTGAAAAAATACCAATTAGAGATGCATTTGATGAATTAGATTCAGAAAGAGACTATTACCAAGAAAGACGTAAAGAATCTAATGAAAGACTAATAAAAAGAAAAGCAATGATTGGAAAGGTAATTGGATTTGCACCAATGGTTTGCTTATTCGTTGGTTACTTAATATTCCCACTTGTTTTCATAGGATTAACAAGTATGACAAGTTCATTTGCTACAATGTCACAAATGAAATAGGGAGGTAATTTATGGAAAATGCATCAAAAGCTTTACTTATGGCTGGAGGAATATTATTAGCACTTATTGTGGTTTCAGGATTGATACTTATGTGGAGTCAAATTTCTGCTTTTTATGCTGATAATTCAGGACAAGGAAAAGAAGAGCAGATAATTAAATTCAATCAAGAATTTGCAACATACGATAGACAAAACGTTAGAGGTAGTGATTTAATATCTCTTGTAAATAAAGTAGTAAGCTATAACGAAAAAAAAGATAACTATAATGATAATGTGCAAATTGAAGATATTTCAATCAATATTAAATTCGATAAACCAGAGGTTAAATCTAAATTATCATATGGATTTTTTGGTGCTTATAAGTATGAAGGAATTAATAATAGAAATAGTCAATTTTATGATGCTATAAGAAGAAATGGAACAGAACTTGATAAAACTTATGGGGTTAGCACAATGGAA
>CANQQC010000004.1 GCA_947625925.1 uncultured Clostridia bacterium
TTAAATAAACTTTCTCAACAATCTAGTATTTGCTTTACTCTAAAAGCAATTGGTTGCATAGCTTATGCATTTGGAATGTTACCTGCAATCAAAAAAGAAATTTTGAAACATATTTAATTAAATACATAAGATAAAAGAAACTAAAAATAGTTTCTTTTTTATATTGCTGAAAATGTCATTTCATGTTATTATAAATTTATAAATAATGAAATGGGGTAAAAAAATGTTTAAATTTAATCAGGCTTTTGATTTTTATGATCGTACACATTTAAAAGCATATAATCTTGATGAAAAAATGCGTTATCAATTAAATTGTCTAGACTCTCTAGATGTTTTTACAAGAAAACATTGTGAAAATGTAGCTAATTTAACTTGTAGAATATGTGAATACTTGCACTGTCAATCAAGTTTTATTGAATATTGTACAATTTGTGCATATTTACATGACATTGGAAAATTATTTATACCTCCAGAAGTTTTACAAAAACCAGGAAAACTAACTGATGAAGAATATGAAATTATGAAAACACATACAACAATTGGCTATGACATATGCATGAAAGATGAAAAACTTAGACCATATTGCGCAGGTCCTATCTATCATCATGAAGCTTTAAATGGATCTGGATATCCAAAAGGATTGGTAAAAAAAGATATTCCTTATGAAGGACAAATAATTCGTGTTGCTGATGAATATGATGCAATAACAAGTAAAAGACAATATAAATCTCATATAGGAATTACTGATACTTTAAAGATTTTAATTGAAAACACTCAACCAAATGAAAAAATCAAATCTTCTGCTGTCTTAGGAGAAATGGCACAATATGCAAAAATGGGAAAAGATAATCCAATCATTGTAAAAGCTTTGTTTAAAGTTGTTTTAGATGATATTAGTTATGAAATATATTGTACTCAATCTTATGTTGAAGGTTTGAAAAAAGAACTAAAACGTTTTGAACAAATATATAAATATAAAGCAAAAATGGATAAAGCAAAAAAAGAGAAAGATAAAAACTATTACCTTGAAGGTATTAAAATGTTATTAGAAAAAGATGAAACTCTTGATAATTATGAACAAATCTATAATGAGTATCAAGCAGCTTATGAACATAGAAAGAAATCTATAGATAATTTATATAAAGAAATTCGTGAAATTAAAAAGCTAAAAGTTTTCTAAACTTTTAGCTTTTTATTTTTTTAATTTTCTAATCCAAAACTCACACCTAAGGCATTATTTACTTTATCTATTATTTTTTCATCTTCTATATGTCCTATTTTTTCTTTTAGTCTACTTTTATCAATTGTTCTAATTTGTTCGGCAAGAACCACCGAATTACTTTTTAGTCCACAAGTTTCAGAATCAATATTTATATGTGTAGGCAATCCTGTTTTATTCATTTGTGATGTAATAGCTGCTGCTATTACCGTTGGACTATATTTATTTCCCATATCATTTTGTATAATCAAAACTGGACGTATTCCACCTTGTTCTGAACCAACTACCGGACTTAAATCAGCATAGAACATATCTCCTCTTTTTATTTGCATTTTCTTCACTCCTAATATTGATAGATTATCAAGACTAATTGTTGTAACTAATATTTCTAAATTTTAGCAGAGTTTTATTTTATCTCTACTTTATTATATACTATGTAAATTGATGTTTTTTTGTTCGTGTCTGTTATTTCCATTTTTATTGGTTTTCCAGTATTTTTATCGATATACAGTACTTTATTTTTTGTATATTTATTATCATTTTTTGAAAATGTTTTTAAAATAATTTGGTCGTTCTTTTCTTCTATATCATTTTTTTCTTTATTTTCTTCAAAATCTCTAATAAATATTTCTAAATCCATATCATTTTGATTTATTTGCTTAAATTCTTCAAATATTTTTGTTAAATTTAATTTAGTATTTTCTATTGTAACTTTATTTTCATCTTTAACTATTTTTATTCCTTTCAAATTATTAGGTTCTAATATTTCCTGTATATTTTTATTATTATCTTTAATATATTTTTGTTTAATTTTATATTTATTTTCATTCTTATTACTATATACTGTAACTTCAATTTCCGCTTCATATTCTTGCATATTAAAAATATTTTTTACTTCATCTTGATTGATATTATTATTTCCACTTTTGTTATTTTTAACCCAAAAAGCAAAAAAAATTAAACAAATTAAAATCAAAAAAATCAAAACATATTTTTTCATTTTCCACCTCTAAAAAAAGATATTACCTTCACAGTAATATCTTTATTCTATAGTTTTTTAAAATATTCATCTATCATTTCTAGTACTTCATCTTTACTCTCAATTTTATTGATTTTATTTCTGAATTCACTAGAATTCTTTAAATTTTTAGTATACCATGCAATATGTTTTCTTAACTCTTTTATTGCTACTTCACCTTTAATTTCAACTGCTAATTCTATATGTTTCTTTATGATTCGTAATTTTTCAGAATTTGTAACAGGTGGTAAGATTTCTCCAGTTTTTAGATAATGATTTATTCTTTCAAAAATCCAAGGATTTCCAAATACCCCTCTTCCTATCATTATTCCATCTACTCCTGTATATTCTATCATATGTTTTGCAGATTTTTCATCTACTATATCACCATTTCCTATAACTGGTATATTAACAGCTTCTTTTACCTTCTTAATTTCATCTAGATTAGCCTCTCCTCCATAATATTCACTTCTAGTTCTTCCATGAACAGCTATTGCAGAAACTCCTGCTTCTTGTGCAATTTTTGCCAATTGACTTGCTACAATATGTTCTTTATCCCAACCAATTCTCATTTTTACAGTTACAGGTACTTTCGAATTTTCTACAACTGCCTTAATTACTTCTTCAGCTTTATCTAAATCTTGTAGTAATCTACTTCCATCCCCATTTTTTACTACTTTTGGTACAGGACATCCCATATTTATATCTAAAATATCTATTTTATATTTTTCATTAAGGTGTTTTGCAGCAAATGCCATCGTTTCTGGGTCACTTCCAAATATTTGACAACTAACTGGTACATTTTCACCAGTTGTATTCAAAATTCTTCCTGTCTTATGATCATTATAGTATAGTCCTTTACTACTTATCATTTCTGTATAAACTAGCCCTGGTTTAAACTCTTCACATATTCGACGAAAAGGCAGGTCTGTTACACCTGCCATTGGAGCTAATATTAAATTGTTTTTTAATTCTATATTTCCTATTTTCATCAATTTTATCCTCCGACGAATATAGTTTTTTGTCTTTTACTACTTATATTCATCAATATAGCAACACATATAAAGTTTGTTATAAGTGAACTACCACCATAACTAACAAATGAAAGTGGTACACCTGTTATTGGCAACAATCCCATTACCATTCCAATATTTTCAACCATGTGAAAAAAGAATATTCCTGTAATACCTGTTGCAATCATTGATCCAGTTGTATCTTTAGCCGTTTTTGCAACATATAACGATGCTGTTACAAACAAAACATATAGTATTATTATTCCTGCTGAAGCTATGAATCCCATTTCTTCTCCTATTACAGAATAAATAAAGTCTGTCGTCTTTGGATATAAGAAACCAAGTTGTGTTTGATTTCCTTTTAATAGTCCCATACCTGTTAGTTGTCCTGCTCCTATTGCAAGTTTTGATTGAATTATATTATACCCTGCTCCTCTTGGATCTAATTCAGGATTTAAATATATTTCAATTCTTTTTTGAGCATGTTCTGGTAATAATTTTTCTCTTGTTGCCGGTATAACTAAGACCGTTATTAACAATGCTAATAACAAAAATGAAATAATTATATATTTCCTATCGATTCCTGCTACTAAAAGCATTAGTGCTGTTGCAACAACAAATGCTATTGATGTTCCTATATCTGGTTGTTTTAATATTAAAAATAATGGTATTCCTAATGCTAATAAAACAATTAGTACTCTTGATGGTCTACTTATATCCTCTTTATATCTACTTTGTATTTTGGTGATTACAAATGTTAAAAAAAGTATTACTATTGGTTTTGCAAACTCAGAAGGTTGTAAAGAAAATCCTCCTAACTCAAACCAACTCGATGCACCATTTATTTGTTTTGTAGATAATACTGCAATCAATAATATAATAATTGCTCCGTATAATCCTGGTGAGATTTTCACTAACACTTCATAATCTATAAAAACAACAATAAATAATACTACTAGACTAATACCTAGCCATATAAGTTGTTTGAAAAACTCATCATGGTTTGATTCTTGTGTTGCTGAAAATAGGGCTATTAACCCTATTACACATAAAATCAAAGATATTATTAATAAACTCCATTGTATATTTTTTAATTCTCTTTTTCTCATTATTCACTCATTTTCCTATCCAATTTTGCATTTACATGCTTTTTTCTTTAGTTTTATTTTTGTTTTCTTCTTTTTTTTCAACTTTTACTTTCTTTTCAACTTTTTCTTTTTTAGTTTTATCCTCTTCTTTTTTCTTAACTTCTTTTTCTTTTTTTGGCTTTTCCTGTTGGTTTTGCTCAGCTTTTTTACTTTCTTCTTTTTTTACTTGATCTTTTATATCTTTTTTTAGATCATTTTTTATGTTTAAAATCGGAATATTCGCATATAAAGCTGGAGCACCATTTGTTCCGTCCCCATTTTCTTTGTTTGTAAGTCTAACATCTATTTCATCATCATCTACTTCAATGTATTTTTTTATAACATCTATAATTTCTTGTTTCATCAACTCTAAGAAATCAACTGATACATTTGCTCTATCTTGCATTAAAACTAAATGTAATCTTTCTTTTGCTGCCTCTTTTGATTTAGATGATGTTCCTTTATTTTTATTACTTATTTTGAAAATTTTCATTATGTTTTCGAACATTGTTATCTAATCCCAACCTTTCTGTTTATTTTCTAAACATATTTTTTATCCTTGCAAAAAATCCTTTTTCTACACCAGGAATTGTAACTTCTATTTTTTCTCCTAATACTCTTTTGGCAATTTCAATATATGCCTTTCCTGATGGAGCCTTTTTGTTTTGGATAACAGGTTCTCCTTTGTTTGTTTGTGTAATAATATATTCATCATCTGGTACTACACCTATTAAATCAATTGATAATAAATCTACTATATCATCTACATCCATCATTTCACCTTTTCTTACCATGTTAGGTCTTATTCTGTTAATAACCAATTCAGGATTTCTTATTTCAGATGATTCTAGTAATCCAATAATTCTATCGGCATCTCTAATTGCAGATATTTCAGCTGTTGTTACAACAATTGCTCTATCTGCTCCAGCAATTGCATTTTTAAAACCTTGTTCAATTCCTGCTGGACAATCTACTAATATATAATCAAATTCTTCTTTAAGTTTTTTGGTTAATTCTATCATTTGTTCTTCATTTACTGCGCTTTTATCTCTTGTTTGGGCTGCAGGTAATAGGTATAGTTCTTTAAATCTTTTATCTTTTATTAATGCTTGTCTTAGTTTGCATTTTTCTTCAACAACATCTACAATGTCGTACACAATTCTGTTTTCTAATCCCATTACGACATCTAAGTTTCTTAATCCAATATCAGTATCAATTAGGACTACTTTTTTTCCTTCAACTGCTAAACTAGAACCTAAATTTGCTGTTGTTGTTGTTTTTCCTACTCCACCTTTACCTGATGTTATAACTATTACTTCTCCCATATCTTTCCTCCTTAGGATTTTAAAAACACATTTTTAATAATAATATAATACTACGGAAATAGGCAAAAGTCAATAAATTAACATAAAAAAAGAAAAGTTTTTACACCTTTCTTTTTACCTATTTTTCAATATTTTTCACATACTAATCTATATGCCAATTCTCTTTCGAATAGTTCCAATTATGTTGAATTTCTTCAGAAGTTAAAACCCTGTTATAAACAGCAATGTCATAAAGATTACCTTTGAATTTTATTCCTCTTAATGGTCTTAAATCCCCTATTATCGCTTGATTAAAATTTCCGGTTACCAGTTCCAGAATTAAAACTTTTAAATAACTCTCCATTTATATAAATATTTGTTTTATCATCTTTTCTTCCTGTTATCTGAATATTCATAATTTTATTTGAATAACTAGATATATCTTTACTTATAAATCCATCTTTTTCATATTCATAATCACAGTCTCTAGGTGGTACTTCATTATAGTAAGAAAAAACCTGAAGATTATTTTTTCTTACTCCTACCCAACACAAACGATTTACCACAGAAGTGTCTTGGTCACTTGACATAGCAAAAATTGTACAAGGACCCCAAGAATCATTTGGATCTTGATTTGTATATCCTTTTACAGTTAAATACACCGTATACCCATTTTCATAACTTCTTTCACTTCTATCAAAAATCGGTATCGCATTATCTTCATCTAATATAATAGATCCATCTTCCCCATATTCAATATTTCCATTATTATCTCCATATATTTTTTTAAACATTTCTTCATCCATGCCTTCATTAACATCAGATGTTTCAATTGGTCTATAGTCATTCATATAACCACTTATTAATCCAGGCAATACAATATCTATTGGAACTTCTATTATCTTTCTATATGGTTTATTTAATATTATTTTTACAATTATTTTTTCTTTATTATTTAATAGTGCATTAGGTATAGTTGTTATTGTTAATCCAATTGTATTTTCGTTTTTACCAGCTTTAAGTAATCCCTTATTTTCATCTTTAACTACAACTTTAAACTTATCTGTATTTTCTGTTTTTACTTCATAATTTAAATCAAAAGTATTAAAATTTTCATCTTCTTTATAATTTCTTAGCTTTATATTAAAACTTTTACTTCCCCCGAGCTAATTTTACTTCTGTCAATTCACTTTCAGCATAAAAATGTACTGGTACAACACCATCTTCATATTTTAACTCTATTTGAGTTTCATCTTTTTCCCTATCAGAATAATATGTTTTTCCATCAACACTTATACCTTTTACATAAAATACATTTAAAGTTATATCATTTACTATATATATATCATTTAATTGATTTATTTCCTCTTCTGACAAATCATTGGCACTGTATTTGTCATAGTCTCGTCCATAATTTAGTGATACTCCATCTAAAGCTTTCAAGTCAATAATATAAAATTTACCTTTTTCAAATTCTTCTTGTGTAATCCAATTATCTTTTAAATCATCTTTTCCATCTAAGCTATATTGTGTTTGTGTATCAGCTGGTATTGCTCCATAGTCTATATAATATTCTATTATTTTATCTCTCAAACTTTCAACATCACTATACATATTTTCTAGATTTTTAACATATACCCCATCTCTTGCATTAAATATTAAAATATTTGTTATTATAACTAGTATGATTATAGCAATGGTTAAGGTTATCATAGTGATACCTTTCTCATTTTTTATCATCTTTTGCTTTCTCCTTTTCTTTAGTATTATCTTACTATTATTTCAATTTTATTTCAATAGTTTTCAATAATTTCATAAATATTCTTTTGTATCCTATAATGCCTATTTTCAATTAAATACATGTACCATAAATACATTATAGCTAAGAAAATCGCAATGTTTTTCAAATACAATATTCCAATACTTGAGACTACAGTTAAACAAATAATAATAAAAAGTGAAACATTATGTATGTATTTATTGCTTTTTTTCTCTCCTAAAATTATATATATAATTCCCTTCAAAATTCTTCCTCCATCCATAGGATAAATTGGTATTAAATTATATAGTATAATTAAAATATTTGAAAATAATATCATTAAATATGTAAATAAATCAATTTGTAGTTTTCCAGAAATAAATATTATTAAAACATTAGTTAGTGGCCCTGCCATTGCTACAATTATCTTTTTTAATTCTAATAAATTCCCTTTTCTTATTCTTATATTCATATCTTTATTTTTAATTTTAAAGGATATACTTAATCCAAAAGGCATTAAACTTATGTTTTCAGGTTTCATTCCTACTAATAAACCTACTACTAAATGTCCTAATTCATGAATAAATCCAAATAATAAAATCATTAAATACATCTCAATTTGTTTTGTAAAATAGAATAATACTAAAAACAAAAAAATTCTCAAATCAATTTTAAATCTCATTTATATACCTCTTTTTTAAAATTCCAATATTGTCTGGGGATCAATTGTTCTTTCATATACCCTTACTTCAAAGTGTAAATGTGGCCCTGTTGAATTTCCTGTTGTTCCTACTTCTGCTATTTCTTGACCTTGCTCAATTTTATCCCCCTGATTTACATATAAAGCATTACAATGAGCATATATGATACTAATTTCTCCAATTTGTATTTTTAGGTGATTTCCATAATCCCCTTCTGTTGAGTTTAATACGACTTCCCCTGCTGTTGCAGCTTTTATTTTTGTTCCTATTTGTGCAGCTATATCAATTCCTGTATGATTTTTAGGTACTGAAGAAGTAGTTGGATTCCTTAATCCATATCTAGAACTTATTGTGCCTTCTATTGGCTTTATAAAACTAGTGGTATTTTTAGCTGTTTGTATATCTGCTTCTATTTGAGATAAATCCTGTTCAACTTGATTAACGTTTTCAGTTTGTTCTGCTTCACCTCCAATATTTTCTTCATTTTCTGTTTGATTTTGAGTTTCATTTTCTTTATTATTTATTACTTCCATTATTTTATTTTTAACATTTTCATATAATTCAATAAAGTTTGTGTCATAAGACATAATACTATTTACTTTTTTTAAAAAATCTTCTGAAAATATGTAATTTCCATTTTGAATAATATATATAACAAAATATATTGCTAAACACACAATTATTTGTATTATCATTTTTTTTAATAATTTAATATCTCTTTTAGTATTTTTTTGATATATTCCAACTCTTGCTGTATTTCCTTCTTTTCCTTCTTGCTTTTTTGCATATATTTCTTCAGCTCGTCTTATTTTCTCTTCTACAGACATTGTTCTTTCCATATAAAAACACCTCTTCCTTAGTTTCTTTTTAACTATATGTATGAAGAAGTGTTTTTATTCTTTATACTATTTAATTACATAAACTCATTAAGAATTGTATAAACATTATAAGTGTACTTATATATGCATATTTTTTTAATCTTCTATATTTCAAATTATTATTTTCCATTGATTTACTTTTTATTCCATTTTCAGTTTTATCAATATAATCTGATAGAACTAATTCCGCTTCTTTTACAACATAATCCCTTTTTATTGGCTTTAAAGAAGCATCACTAATTTTGTTTTTATTTTCAATTGTTTCTAATTCTCCTGCCTTTTTATTTTCTTTTAAAACTATTATTGCTTCCTCAATAATATTTGATGGAATATTTTTTAGTACTATTGTATTTTTTATATCACTTTCTTGCATATATTCTCCTCCTTTTATCTATTTTTTTGCTATATAAATTTTTTCCATTTATATCCTTTTTATTCATTTTCTTTATTAAAGGGCTAAAAATGTAACTAAACTGTAATAAACTTTTAATGTCAGTGAAATATTATGTAGCATTTTTTGTTGTATAATGTATAGTAATTAAATATGGATTTTAAACTAAGGAGAAATATATGAGTATAGAATCAGCTTTAAAAAAGGATGGAATTAAAGTTTTAGAAAAATTAGATACATTAAAAGTAAATTCAATTGCAAAAAATATTGCTGACAAAATGAGTTCTACTTTTTCACATTATGGTTTAGATAGGGAGAACCTTTTTGTTAAACTTTGTAGATTAAATATGTATTATGCTGAAATGGAAGAAGGAATGGCAGAAGCAAATTATTTTTATAAAAATTCAACAATATATTTTAATAAAAATATTGCTTACGAAGATTTAGAAGAATTTGCTGTTCATGAATGTATACATTATCTACAAGAAGTAAAAGATAAAAAGAACACTTTAATTCGTATGGGACTTTGCGATTATACAGAATTTAAAGTATATGGACTTGCTCTTAATGAAGCTGCCGTTCAACTAATGTCATCTAAAATAATAGGAATTCCTTATGAAACTGTTAAGTATTTTGACATAGACTTTTCAACTTCAAGTCCTTCATATTATCCTATAGAATGTTGCTTAGTTGAGCAACTAGCATACCTTGTAGGTGAAGATCTATTATTTAAAAGTACTTTATTTAGTAATGAAGATTTTAAGAAAAAGTTTTCTGAACTTACTTCAACTAAAACATTTATAACAATTGAAAAATCTTTAGATAATATATTAGATAAAGAAGAAAAAATAGTTAAACTAAATAATAAAATCCTATCAATCGATGATAGAAATAAAAAGGTTGATAATATTATAAATAAAATCAATGAGTTAAAACAAGAAATAACTATTACTTTTTTAAGAACACAAAACTTAATTATCTCTAGTTATTTTGATGCTGAACTTAAACGTATTTCAAATAAAGTTCAAATTGAAATGTTTAGAAAAAAACTATATAATTTTAGAGATTATATAGGAACAACTGAAGGTTACACCTTCTTTGATGATTATTATATTGAAACAATTGCTGCTTTAAATCATAAAGCAAATGTTATAGAAAATGGTGGTATGGAAACAGCCATAAATATACGTATAAACAAACAAGAAAATGTACTTATGATATTACTAAGAAAGATAAAAGATTTATTACTTGGAAAGTCTGGAGAAAAACAAGAAGATTAAAAAAAGAACACACTATTTATATGGTGTGTTCTAAATTTTTTATTATATTTTTTGCTGCTTCCCTTCCAGTTTTTGCAGCCCATGCTACTGTTCCTTTTGTTCCTGCAACATCTCCTCCACAATAAATTTTATCATCAGAAGTTTTATAGTTTTCATCAACTTTTATATTCCCCCATTTATTTAATTCTAAACCTAATCTTTTTATATACTCATCTGGTTTTGAACCAAGTGCTGTAATTAAATAATCAGTATCAATCTCATAATTGCTACCTTCTATATTGACAGGAACAAGTCTTGTTTCTCCTAGAATTTCTTTTAACTGTGTTTTTATTAACTCTAATTTTTCTAATTTCCCGTTTCCTTTTATTTCTACAATATTATTTTGGAATAGAAATTCAACTCCTTCTTTCATTGCATCTTCTATTTCTTTATCTTCTGCAGGCATTTGTTCTCTTGCTCTTCTATAAATTACTTGAACCTTTTTTGCTCCTTTTCTTATAATTGTTCTTGCACAATCCATTGCAACATTTCCACCGCCAATTACTGATACTATTTTATCAGTATAATCTGGATGTCCACCATATTCTAATAGTTCATTTCCTCCACATACTCCTGGCAAATCTTCCCCTTTAATATTTAATTTACTAGAATTATTAGCACCAACACCTATAAATATTGCATCATATTTTCTTTTTAATTCTTCTAGGTCTATATCTTTTCCTAATACAGTATTATATTCTACTTTTATTCCTAATGATAAAATTTCATCAATTGTTTGTTCAACAATATCTTTGGTTAACCTAAAAGATGGAATTCCATATATTAGTAATCCTCCTAAAAATGATTTCCTTTCATAGATTGTAACATCTACTCCTTCTTTAGCTAGAAAAGCTGCACATGTTAACCCTGATGGTCCACCACCAATTATAGCCACTTTTTTGTCTTTCAACTTGTCCGATTTATCTATTGAATCTTTTAAATTAAGTCCTTGCTCCATAGCTTTATCAAAAACATATTTTTCAATATCTCCAATATCTACTGGATCACCTTTTATTCTTCTTATACAACTTCCTTCGCATTGTTTTTTATGTGGACAAATCCTTCCACATACTCCTGGTAAAACAGTAGTTTTAGACACTATTTCATATGCTTTTTTTATATCTTCATTTTTTACCGCTTCTATAAATTTTGGAATATCATTATTTAAAGGACACCCTTTTATAGAACATGGTTTTATTTTACAATTTAAACAATAATTAGCTTTTTCTATTATCACTTTTATTACTCCTTACTTATTTAAAGTTAAAACTTAAAACTTTTTGTAAATCCTTTATAAAGTCAATTTTCTTCTTTTCATCTCTTAACAATGCTGCTGGATGCCATGTTGGCATATAATATATTCCCTTTTTTTCAATCCATTTCCCTCTTGCTTCTGATATCTTATACTCTTGTCCTAAAATATTTTGTAAAGCAATTCTTCCAAGAAGAACAATAACTTGAGGTTTTATAAGCATTACTTGATTTCTTAGATAATCTATACAAGCATTTACTTCGTCTTCTTGGGGATCTCTATTTTTAGGCGGTCTACACTTAACAACATTTCCAATATATACTTCTTGTCTATTTATCCCTAATGTTTGAAATGCAAAATTCATAAGTTTTCCAGCTTTACCTACAAAAGGTTCTCCAAGCCTATCTTCATCTGCTCCTGGACCTTCTCCTATAAAAATTATTTTTGCATCTTTATTTCCTACTCCAAAAACTATATTTTGCCTTCCTTCGCATAATTTACATTTCTTACAATCCTTAATTGAGTTTTCTAATTCTTCCCAACTTTTAAACATTTTATACTCCTTTAAATGCTATTTTTTACACACTCTTCTAATAGTTCTATCTTTATTTTTTTACTTGTATCTATCTTTGCTTCTATTCCTATTGGAATCGCTATCTTCTTTTCTATATGTCCAAAATTATTAGATTTAATTATTGGAAAGTTATATTTGTTTTCTAATGTATCTATTACTATTTTTTCTAATGATACCCCACTTTCATGTTCATAATTTCCAATCCATAATCCTTTGATTTTATCAAATACTCCATTTTGTTTCATATAATATAAATAGTTACTTGCAAGTTCTGGTCCCGTTTCAAAACCAAGTTCCTCTATAAACAATATTTTGTCTGTAAAATCTAATTTATATTTTCCTGCAACCATTCCTTTTGTTAAGCTTAAGTTTCCACCTATTAACTTTCCTTTAGCTATTCCATCTTGTATTGTTATATATTCTTCAGTTTCATCTCCTAGATTTTTATCTCCTTTTAAAAATCTTTTTATTGCCTGATTATAACTATAGTCTGTTTGATCTGTTGCTATTGTTTTAAAGTTTGTTGCACTAAATGTTACTAGCCCTGTTTTTTCACTTATCATATTTGTTATTGATGTGATATCACTATACCCACATATTATTTTGGGATGTTTTTTTATCATTTCATAATCAAGTTTATCAAATACAACATTGGAATTTTCTCCACCATTAGAACACCATATCATTTTTATTTCATTATCTTTAAACATCTCATTTATATCTTCTGCCTTTTCTTGCGCTGTTGCACTATATCCATTTGTATTTGAAAAAATGTGTTTTCCTAATTTTACCTTAAATCCTTTTTCTTCAACAAATTTTATTGCTTGTTTTAATTCATCAATTTTCTCTCCCACAATTGGACTTGATGGTGCAACTACTCCTATGGTATCCCCAATTTTTATTCTGTCTGGAATAATCATATTTATTTCCTCTCTTTTTTACATATTATTGCTGTAGCACGTCCGAAACCTTCTTTTTCTACTCTATATGAATGAATAATATCTTTGTGACAAACACTACATATATTGCTATCTATTATATTTTCTTCTTTTAATCCTTGTTGTTTTAATATTATTTTATTTATTAAAACAGTATCTATATGCCATTTTTCATTTGGTATTGTTTCTTCTATAATTTCATCAATTTCATTTAAGTCTTTAAATTCTTCAAAGAATAATTTTTTTACATCATATCCTACTTCAAAATGGCATTTTCTAATACTTGGACAAATACAACATATTATATCTCTAGGATTACAGTCATATTCTTTTTTCATCTTTTCAACTGTTTTTATTGAAATTCTTTGCAAAGTACCTTTCCATCCAGAATGCGTATTTGCAATTACATTTTTTATAGGATCATAAAATATAAGCAAAATACAATCTGCATTACTTGTTGCTAAAATTACATTTGTTCTATCAGTTACAAGTCCATCTATTTTGTAAAACTCTTCACTATTAAATGTAACCTCATTTATTTCATGATTTACCTTTTTTATTCTATCAGTATGTGTTTGTGTTGGTTTTACTAAATTATTAATATTTAAATCAATAGCATTACATAAATCTTTATAATCTTTTAAAGCCTTATTTTTTCTTTTTTCCCCTAACGTTTCTGTAAAATCCACATCAAGACCTACCGAATATGCATGAGTTATCTTATCTTTATATTCTAATAACTTTTTAAATTGCAAATATTGTATTCCATTCTTTTTTATGTGTATAACATTTTCATTAGATAAATCCATATTTATCCTTCTTTCATTTTCTTTATAATCTCATCATTAGATAAGTTATCAATATAGTTATATTTGTTTTCTTTAAATTTTGTATCAAAACCACATATTGATTTATATTCACAATACTCACATGGTGTACGTCCTTTTTTATTATATGGCTTTAATTCTATATTTCCACTTAACATTTCTTTTGCTATTTGTTTAATAATTACTGGAATGTATTTTTGTAGAACTTTAAAATCTTCACTATTTACTCCATTTGTATTTTTTTGATTAATATTTCCATCTTTTGTAATACCTGCTGGTATTATATTAGATGTTCCTGATTGTATTTTATTATCTTGCATTTTTATAACTTTAACATCAGCAAGTATTAATCCTTTCATTTTAAAGTCTTTTCTCATTTTTTCTTCAATTTCTTCTTCAGTTATTTTTTTATCTGCTTTTATCATTTGCTCTAATAATCCAAAGTATAATATTCCTGCTGGAATAAAATCTTCTTCTTTGCATACAGCATCCATATATGTCAATAATTGAATTTGTAATCCTTGATACACTTCATTTAAGTCTATATTTTTTGCAGATGATTTATAATCAATAATTCTTAGATAGTTTCCATCTTCAGATTTTGCTGTATCAATTCTATCAATTTTTCCTGTTATCTCTACTTTTTTTCCATCTTCTAATTCTATTATAATTGGTTTATAATTTCCTTTTTCTCCAAATTCTACTTCTGTATCTTGTATATTAAAATCGCTATTGATTAAACCTTCTATTATATATTTTAAAGCTTTTGTTATTACTCTTTTCAATCTTTTTACCAACATCTTATATTTAGCTGTTGCATTAAATATATAGTTTTTTGGAAGTTTAAGTTTTTCTTCTACAATTACATCTATATATTTTTCTATGTCTTTTTCTTCCATTGATTGTAACTTTTCTTTTCTCTTACCATCAGTTTCAATATCATTTTTAAATATAGCTTCTGTGAAAAAATCATCAATTACTTCATGCATAAAAGAACCTGTATCAAAGTTATGTACTTTTAATTCTTCCTTTTCTTTAATTCTTAGTCCATATTGTAGAAAATATGAAAAAGCACATTTTTTATACTTTTCTAATCTTGATACACTTGTTTTTAATACATCTCCATATAGTGTTTCTATTTTATCTTTGTCAATTTTTTGTGGTAAATTTATATAATTTAAACCTTGTAAATCTTTTTCTAGTTTTATTTTCCATTCCTCTTGATTTTCAAAGTATTTATAGACAGTTTGCCATAACAAAGGCATTTCTTGTTCTTTTACTTTTGATATATTTTCAATCAAATATTCATATGTCGATATTTTATTATTCACTTCATATTTTTTATTTATTACATCACTTTCCTCTTTTATTTTAGGAAACATTTTCTTTATTTTATTTATATAGATTGAAGGTCTTAGAGTTTTTCCTTCTCCATTTGCTGATGAATAGGATAAAAATATCTTTTCTTCTGCTGTTGAAAAAGCCTTATATATATTAAAGTTTTCTTCATATAGATTTTCTAAAGTTCCTTTTGCTATTTCTAATCCATCTTTTTTAAGAATTTCTCTGTCTAAATCATCTAAAAATCCTTCATCTTTATTTACACTAGGAAAAATTCCATCATTTAATCCAATTATAAATACTACCTTTACTTTGTGGCTTCTTGAACGTTCTACATCTCCTATTATAACTTGATCTTGAGTTCCTGGTATTTTTCCCAAACTACTATTTTTTAGACCAATTTTAAGAATCTGTAAATATTTTTCAATTGTTAGTTTTTTATCTCCAAAAATCAAAACTATCTGATCTAAAACTTCTATAAGCGTATCATATGTTGTTTTATACTCTTGAACTAAATCTAATAAATTTTTTTCCTCTAGTTCTTTTATTTTTTCACTTATTTTTTCTTCTATTTTTTGATCTTGTATAAATTGATATAAATGTTTTGTTATTGATGTCGCAGTTTTATTATTTACTATATTTTTTCTTAGATTTTCAAGAGGTGTTATAATTTCTTTTCTAATTGTGTTTAACCTTTCTATTTCTTGCTTTCTTTTTTCAATTTCTTTTGTAAAATCCTCTTTCCATTTATTTCTAGTTATTCCCCATTTTGTACAATAACTTTCTAAGTCAAATATTTCTTGATCTTCATAATCTAAAAAACCTAATTTTAAATAATTAAATATAGCTTCATTAGAATAATTTTTTGATAAAACTTCTAAAATTGACAATATATATTGAACTATTATATTTTGATTTAATTCTCTTTTTTCATCAATAAATACAGGTATTTCATATTTTCCAAAAATTCCTTTTATCAAAGATGCATATGTTTCAATATTTTTTGTTATAACTGAAATATCTTTATATCTTAAATTATCTTCTCTTACTATTTTATTGATCTTTTTTGCCATTTCTTCAATTTCTGCATATTGATTTTTTGCTAAAAAAATTGAAATGTTTTCCACATCTTTTTCATATTTTGTGAATTTTATCTCAAAAATATTTTTTTCTAAATGATTTAATTCTGGCGATTTAAATCTAAATGCGTTTTCCAAAAATACTGCTTCCTCTATTTCTAGATTATATTCATTTGCCATTTGCCATAATTTTTGTATTGTTTTTTTGTTAGAATAAAAAATATCTATATCTGGATTTGTATTTTGATTAAGATTATCTGTACAAACAGTTATATTTACCTGTTTTGCTATTTGTACTAGTTTTCTTATTACATCATATTCTTGACTTGTAAAACCAGCAAATTCATCAATATATATAACAGCATTTTTTACAATTTGTGTATTTTCAAGTTCTTGAGCTAAAATAGTTATTTTGTCAGTTTCATCTATATAGTTTTCTTTTATATGATTTTCAAAATCTCCATAAACTTTTTCAATATCTTGTAGTTTTGTTTGTAAATATATATCATCAATTCTTTCTATTTCATCTTTTAAATTATCAATTGAAATATTATGTTGTTTAAATTCTGTAATTGCTCTCATAATTATATCAATATTTTCATCAGTTTTTCCTAAATATTTCAAATCTTTTTTATGAGCATGTAAAATAGAATAGATTAGCATTGCCTTTCCACATTTAGATAGGTTTGTTTTATTTGTTTTTCCTATCTCTTGTAAAACACGATATGCCATTCTACTTAATGTTATAATTTCTGCATTTAATACTGCTTTTCTATTAATCGTTTCCATCAATTTTCTTTCTAAAGTAAATGAAAATTGTTCTGGAGTTATTATTATTATCTTCTCTTCTGAATCTATCTTTTTTGCTATTTCCAAAAAGCAATATTCACTTTTACCTGTTCCAGATCTACCATAGATAATTCTTAAGCCCATCTCTTCTCCTTACTAATTTTCTCTTCTCCAATAAAATAAATATTGTTGAGCAATACCTTCTAATTCTCCATATTTTTCTTTAGCTAATCTTTCTATTTCTTTTTTAGATACTTTTGTTTCATCTTCATTATGTATATATAAATCATTCATAACTCTTCTAACCCATACATCAATTGGGAAAACGTCAAATCTCTTTAATGTGGAAAATAATAAAATACAATCTGCAACTTTTGGTCCAATTCCAGATAATTTTAATAATTCTTCTCTTGCATCATTAGTTGACATTATTTCTAATTTTTCTAAATCCACTTCTTTTTTTAATATTTTCTTGGTTGTTTCATAAAGTCTTTTATCCCTAAAACCTAATCCTAATTTCCTATATTCTTCTACACTAACATCTTTTAGTTCTTTTGCTGTTGGAAATGTATAAAATCTATTTCCTTTAAATTCGATTACATTACCATATGCTCTACTTAATCTCTCTATTATTCCTTTAATCCTTGGTATATTATTATTTGCAGAAATTATAAATGAAATAATAGTTTCCCATAAATCTTGATTTAGTATTCTAATTCCTTTACCATATTTAATACTTGTTTTTAGATGTACATCAACTTTTGATAATTTTTTTTGTATCTTTTTATAATCTCTTTTTAAATCAAAATAATTATCTACTATTTCTTTGATATTTCCTTCACAAATTCCTTGAAATGTTATTGTTTTTTCTTCCTGTTCTACTTCAATAACATTTTTACCAAATACTCCTATATATCTATTATCTTCTTGCTTATTCCACCTAAAGCATTGACCACATTCAAATATATCTCTTAATTCAAATTCTTCTTGATTTTTTATTATATATTTTTGCTCTTTCATTTACATTTCTTGCCTTTCTTGTTTTATTTATTCTATCATATATACGCTGTTTTTACAATTTCTATTATATTATTTAAATATTTTATCCTTTATTTTCTTTATATAAAGTGATATAATTTTAAAAAAAGTTCAAGGATGATGTTTATATGTATAATATAGGAATTATAGGTTTAGGGTTTTTAGGTGGCTCTTTAGCTAAGAGTTTTTCTAAATCAAAAAAAGTAAATAAAATAATTGCTTTTGATAAAAATATAGATAGTTTGAAAAAAGCACTATCAGATAAAGTTATATCAAATTATACTACTGATATATCTATCGAATTTAACAATTGTGATTTTGTATTCATTTCAACTCCTGTAAGTTATATTTCTGAATATGTAAAAAAACTCGAAAAAATAGTAAAAAAAGATTGTATAATAACAGATACTGGAAGTACAAAAAAGACTATTTTAGAAAATGTTAAAGATATAAATGTTGAATTTATTGGTGGGCATCCTATGATTGGTCATGAAAAATCTGGTTATGAAACATCTAAAGATTTATTGTTTGAAAATTCATATTATATAATTACCAAAAATGAAAAAACATCTCAAAGCTCTTTAAATAAATTTAAAGAACTTATCATGGAACTACAAGCAATTCCAATAATTATAGATGAAAATAATCATGATTATATTACATCAATAATAAGTCATGTACCACATGTTGTCGCAAGTTCATTAGTTCATTTGTTAAAAAATTCTGATGATGAGAATCAAACAATGAAAACTTTAGCTGCAGGTGGTTTTAAAGATATAACAAGAATTGCTTCTTCAGATCCTACAATGTGGGAAAATATTTGTCATGAAAATAAAGAACATATTTTAAATGGCTTAAATTCATTATTAAATATTTTAGAAAACTTTAAAAATAATATTGAAAATAGAAATGATACTTTTGATTTTTTTAAAAACTCTAAAGAATATAGAGATAGCTTTATTAGTAAAAAAATCGATGGGAATTCTATGCCTGAATTAAATATTTCAATTAAAGATGAAACTGGAGCAATTTCAAATATAACTACTATTTTAAGTAAAAATAATTTAAATATAAAAAATATTGAAGTTTTAAATAACAGAGAAAATAATTTTGGCGCATTAAGAATAGTTTTAAGAACTTATGAAGAAAGAGATACTGCTTTTGATATATTAAAAGATTTAGGTTTTGATATTAAAATAATCGGTTAAAAAAAAAGAATTATAGAAATAATCTATAATTTTTTTTATTTTTATTTATTTAAATTTTTTGTTATAATTTCATTTGCAAAAATATTTACTGATACATAATTTCCCTTCATTTTAGTTTTATCAATTTCACCAGTAAAAATATTTGATTCTATTTTTTCCAAAATTTGAATTTGATCTACTTTACATAGAGATAAAAAGAAATTTATATCATTGTTAATAAAAAGTCCATTATTTATATCTATATTTTCTACTTTTTTTAATTTTCCTCTTTCTATGAGTGTTTCCATATCCAAATACACATTTTTCTTTGCTAGTAAAGAATATGGATATATTTTTGCATATCTATCTTTTAATTTATCATTTTCTTCTTTACTTGCATATTCTTTTCCAAAAAAAATTTCTTCTAACTCTTCTAAAGTATCTATTTGTACTTCATTTTTGCCTTCTATAATTATAAGGTTTTTATTCTCAAATTTCATAATTCTTTCATTAGTATATAACTAATGCTCCTCCTTTTTCGTTATATTTATATTCTAACATAAGTTATATTGAAAAATAAATCATATTTATCTATCTATATCATTTGAGTCTTTTTCTTCTCTAATAAAAGTACCTGCATCATAACATATTTTATCAAATATTTCATTATCTTTAACGCTCTTCCATCTATTTCTATATATTTGCTTTTCATTTTCATTGTCAAACAATAAATCTAAAAGTCTTTCTTCTTTTTCAGCTTCAGTCACATTATGATCTTTTAATTTTTGGAATTTTTTATATAACTCTTTATCTTTATTTATCTTTTTACAAACTACTAATAACCTTCCATATAAGAAAATATTTTCTTTTTCAACTCTTGCATCTGTTGTTCCATTCGATAATCTAAATTCTATCGTTTTTTGAGATTCATAATTAAGATTTTCAAAACTAATTGCTGAAAACTTTCCTGTAAATTCTAGCTCTCTTACTAAATCTTCATACTTACTATCTGAGTCAATATTAACACTACCATCTGAAAAAATTTCTTCAATGTTTTGAGTTTGATTTGATGCATATGTATTTATGCTTTTTCTTGGAAGTTCTCCTACATCATTACTCATTTTATAAAATAATTCTTCAGTTTCAGTCCATATTTCAAGAAGGTTTTCTAGTGAACTTAAATTATCTTCTAAATAATCTGCTCCTAAATGGATATGACCTCCACATGTATTTTCTGCATTCATTCCTGTTTCTTGCATAAACTTACAGAAAAAATCAACTTGTTTCATAGATTCTGCACTAGAATCCAAAATTGGAGAAATTATTTCTGTACCATTTGTTAATGAGCCATCACCTACAACTTTCCAATTTTTATATATTGTATCTTTAAGTTTGAATCTTTTAAGTAATTCTCTTGCTCTCTTATAATAAACCCCTTCTGTTTCAAACTCCAAACCTATTGTTAATTTTTTTGGTAAATTCAATGGTTCTGAATCAAATTGTTTTTTCGGTAATTTTTTTGCTATTTTTTTAATATTTGTATTTTTATCTAGCCATTCTTTTCTTTCACGTTTGTTATCTATTGCACATCCTAAAGCTATTTTTTGTCCCTCTTTAACATCAAATCTTTTTATAAATTCTTCGATTCCTTCTATTGATTTTATAGAAGCTATAATATCAGAAGTACAAAATTCAATTCCTTGTTTTTTCATTTCTCCAATTAGTTCAATTACTAGTTTATCATCTTCTATAGCCCCTAAAAATTCATCTATAAAATATTCTGGATTAAATTCTATACATTCTTTTACGCTTTCATTTTCTATATATTCATTAAATATTTCTTTAACATCATCAATATCTTCTATTTTTTCTAATAGTCTAACAAAATCAGATGTAATTATATAATTATCCTCATAATTTCTAAACTTATTATTATCTCTAATTGAGTCTAATGCTTCTTTTAGAAGTTTTTTTATTACCTTTTGGTTATTAGAATTACTAAAAATTCTCATTTTATGATAAATTGTATAATCACCCTTGTTTATCTCTTCGAGTTTTTTTTCTTCATCTTTAATTGTTTTTATTATCTCAGTTCTTTCCCAAATATCAATATAATCATGATATTCTTCTAAAAATTCTATTTTTTTATCTTCACTTACAAATTTTACAACATTCAACTTTGTATGAAAAGATAAATTAGAAAATATAGAATCTGCCATTTTAATAAGATTTTTATTGTCTGTGTAATTAATCCATAATAAAAAATAATCCTCAACTATTTCTTTTTTCTGATTATCTGGAATTTCATTATTTTCAATAAAATCAATAAATTCATTTATTAAAATTTTATACATTTCTTCAAAACTTACTTCTCTTGAAATTGCTCTTCTTTTTCTATTTAAATCAGATTTTAATATCTCAAATTCCATTCTATATTTTTTTAAACTAAAATTTCTTACTCTTTCTTTTATATATAAAATAATATCTTCTTTTGTAGCCATTCCGTTTAAAAAAAATCTCATTTAAAATTGGCTCCTTTTCGTTAACATAAAATATGTAACTAGTATATCACTTTTCTAGTTACATGTCAAATTTAAAATATTAACTTTTACTTTTAAATCCCAATCCTAATACCTCTCTAGCGTTTGCAACAATAACAAAACTATGAGGGTCTAATTTATGAACAATAGTTTTAATTTTCGAAATATCTCCTCTTGACGCTGCACATAAAAGTACTAGTTTCTCATCTTGTTTATACATCCCTTTTCCAATTAAACCTGTACTTCCTCTTTCAACTTTATCTCCAATTTGTTTAGCAATTTCTTCATTTTTATCAGAAATTATAACTAATAATTTTGTAAAATCAACACCTTCAAATATAATGTCTATCATCTTTCCAACAATAAATATTGCAATTGCTGAATAAAGACCTATTTCTATTTCTCCTAAGAAAATTACACTTAATAAAACAACAACTATATCAAAAATTGTTATAACGCTACCAACTTTTATGTTAGGATTATAGGCTTTTGCTAATCCACTTATTAAATCTGAGCCTCCTGTTGAAGATTCCATTTTAAATATAATGGCTGTACCAATACCTATTATGATGCCACCATATATTGATGCTAAAAGTCTATCATTTGTTAAAGGTTTAAGCCCATCTAACATATCAATAAAAAATGATAACGATACTGTCCCTACTATTGATTTGGTAAAAAATTTTTTTCCAATTTTATATATAGCTAACAAAAATAAAGGTACGTTTAGTGCTAAGATTACTGCTCCCATTGGCATATTAAATAAATAATAAGTAATTGTCGCTATACCTGAAATTCCTCCTGATGTTAATTTATTTGGAAGTAAAAATAGTGTTGTACCTAAAGCTATAAATAAAGATCCTATTATTGTTCCTACTATTTCTTTGATAAATTTTTTAACATTAAAATTTTTATCTTTCACGTACAAAACCTACCTTTCTTCTTTTGTCATATTATTCTTAGTTAAATTATTTATTGAATAATCTTTTCTTTTAAATGTATACTTGTTTTTATCTTCACTTTTAAATAAATCATCAAAAATTTTTTCTTCTTTAACACTATCCCATCTTGCTCTATATATTTCTTTATCATTTTCTTCTTTAAATAATAAATCTAATAAAGCTTCTACTTTTTCTTTTTCTGATAAATCATGATTCATAAATAGTTCAAGTTTTTCTTCAAGGTTTTTATTATTGGACATTTCTTTGGAAACTTCTAATAATTTTCCAAATAATTTAATGTTTTCTATTTGTACTTTATTATTTTTAGGACCATTTGGGATTCTAAATTCTATTGTATTTTTTTTAGGATTACCTAAATTACTTAAATTAAGTCCTCCATATCTATCTTGTGATATTTTTTCTTTTAAATTAATAATATCCTTCAAAGAATCGATTTTTATACTTCCATCTTCACAAAATAATTTCATACCTTCTGATTGATTACCAGCATATCTTTTTAATCTATCTCTTGGAATTTCTCCAACATCATTACTCATTTTATAAAATAACTCTTCAGATTCATTCCATATATTAAAGAAATTTTCCCACGTCTTTAAATCATTTCCAAAATAATCTGCTCCAAAATGGATATGTCCACCACAACTTTCTTCAACTTCTAAACCTATTGTTTCAATAAGATTATATATGTATTCTATTTGTTTTAAAGAATCTGGATATGAATTTAATACTGGTGAGACAAATTCTGCCCCACATTTTAGAGAACAATCATATGTTATTTTCCATTTTCTAAAAAAACTTTCTTTTATATTTATTCTATCTATCAATTCTTTAAGCTTGTTATATATTATTCCCTCTGTTTCAATTTCAACACCAAAAGTCATATCTTCAGGCAAATCTAATTCTGTTTTAGAATATTCTTTTTTAGAAAATTCTTCTATTCTTTCATCTAATTTTGTTCTTTCTTTTATCCATCTATCTCTATCTTCTTTTTTTCTTAATCCACTTCCCATGACTATTTTTTCTGCTTCTGTTAAATCATAAATTTTCTCAACAAATTCAGCGTTTGCATAGTTTTTTACATATGGCATAATTTCATGCATTTTAAGTCTAATGTTATATTTTTCTATAATTTTTAATATTGGCATATATTTTTCTATTGAACATGCAACGTTTAATCTTTCTTTTTCGCTTTTTAATGTATACATTAGTTTTAGCCTCATACCAATATCTTTTATTGATTGAATAGCTTTTGCTTTAATTTGTTCTGATTTTATTTTATCTATTGCCTTGATTTTATCTTCATCTTCAAAAGTTAAAATAACATTTAATTTTCCTCTAACATCATCTATTTTATCTAACGCTTCTATTTTTTTATCGTTAGATTTCATTGTTTTAACAATTTCAACTTTTATCCATATGTCTTTTATTTTATCTAATGCTTTCATTTTTAAATTATCAGAATCAGCCTCTATTACAATTTGCATTTTTCTCCAGTCGTCTTTTAGAGTATCTAATTTTTTTAGAACATCATTATCATCCATATTACTTCTATCTTTCTTAATTAAAATATCTTAATCTTCTAAAAAATCATTATATGTTTTTACAATTTCTATCTTTGATTTTCCTTGTTTTAATTCTTCATCAGGTTTTACTGTTAAATCCACATCATAAATCTCTTTTAATTTTTTTATGTTTTCATTTTTTATACCAATAACATTTTCAACATCAACTGGATTTACAGTTACTTCTACTTCTTTAACTTTTACATTTAGTTTCTTTATTTCCGAAACAATCGCATCATACCACATTGCAATTTCAACCATTTGCCTAAAAGCAGGATGATATGGTCCAGCTATAATCCCTTCATCTTCTTTTATATCTGCATCTTGGTATCCGATTCTTATTGTTTCAACATTTTTATCAGCAAAACATCTAACTAAATCTTTACAGATTTCTATTCCTTGTAAATCTGTTAGTGGTTGATAATTTCCTTTATTATATTCTTTTTCAAGTTTTGTATTTTTCATAACATATATTGGTAAAATTCTTATAACTCTAGGATTTAATTTTATCAGATTTTTTGCTGTATTTATTTCATCAATTCTTGTACTATCTGGTAGACCTACCATCATCTGACATCCCAAAATAAAGCCTCTCCATTTAATCATTTTCGCGGCTTTTTTAATATCTTTGTATTTATATTTAACCTTTGTACATTTTAAAATGTAGTCACTACATGAAATTGTTTCTAATTCAATAGTTTTTACATTATATTTTTTGTATTTTTTTAATATTTTTTTTGTTATTTCATTTGGCTTTGCAACTATTCTAATACTATTAACTTTTCCTTCTTCTATAAACTTATTTATTGTTTGTAATATATCATCTTGTTTTTCTTCTTCTAATGAGGTAAAACTCTTACCTAATAAAACAACTTCCACTTCTTCTGCTTCGTTTTCTTTTTTTAATTGAGTTTCTATTAACTTTGTTATTTTTTCTTTGGTTTTTCTTGTATTCTTCTCTTGTTTAAAATAAGTACAATTATATGGATAAATATTATTTGGTATTAAAATTGGAATAATGTATTGCTTTTTCATTGTTTCACCTCTTTTTTTATTTATTGTCCTTGCTCAAGTGCTTTCTTTGCTGCTTGCATTTGAGCTTGTTTTTTACTTTTCCCTTCTCCTTTTGCTAAAATCTTTCCATTAAGTTTTACTTGAGCAACAAAACTTTTGTCATGGTCTGGTCCAGTTTCTTTTATTATTTCATATTCAATTTTAACATCACCATGTTCTTGTAAACGTTCTTGAAGAACAGTTTTATAGTCTTTTACTCCTACATGTTTTGTTGCAGTTTCTATTTCATCTTTTAAATTATTTATAATAAATGTTTTTGCTGGTTCTATTCCACCATCTAGATATATAGCTGCTATTACTGCTTCAACACTATCTTCTAAAATAGCTGCTCTATTCTTTCCTCCTGTTAATATTTCAGACTTTCCTAAATATAGAAATTCACTAAATCCATTTGCCTTAGCAACTTTGCATAAATTTTCTCCACAAACTACTGTTGCTCTAACTTTTGTCATCTCTCCTTCTTTTAGTTTAGGATATGTGTGGTATATATAATTACTAGATATAAATTCAAGTATACTATCTCCTAAAAATTCTAATTTTTCATTACTTTCGAGCTTATTCTCATACGCATAAGATGTATGTGTTAAAGCTTTTTTTAGTAATTCTTTATTCTTAAATTTATATCCTAAATTTTCTTCTAGTTTATCTAATTCCAAAACTTCACCACCTTTGCTTTTATATTATATACTATTTCATGTATTTTGCAAGTAGTTTAATCACTTATTTCTGGACAATTTCTCTATTTTATTATATAATTATATTAGAGTGATTTTTAAATGGAGGTGAATCTTTTGGAATTTAATATAGAAGAAGAACAAAAAAAGTGGAAACTAACAGAAGATGAATTTTTAGATAATTTAGAAGATATTTTTAATCAATTAGCATTAACTTCAAAAAGTGTAGAGTTACCAACTTTTGTTATGGTAGGTGGACAAGCTGGTTCAGGAAAGACTCAATTAGTTGGAAAAACTTCTAGCAATCTTGAAGGTAATGCCATTATAATAGACCAAGATGAATTAAGAACTAAATTTCCTGAAGAAAAATATCAACAAATTCATGATAATTATACTGAAAGAGAAGAATTTTTAATATTAAAACCATATATTTCAAAACTTGTTAAAGCCCTAATTCAAAAAGCTAAAGAAGGTAATTATAATATTGTTTTAGAATCTGCTTTAAGAAGTATTAAAACTTTCAAGGATTATCCAGCCCAATTAAGAGTAGCTGGATATAGAACTGAACTGTCAGTATTAGCTGTTCCAGAACTTGAAGCAAATATTTCAATGTTAGTTCGCTATTGTGAGTTCTTACAAAGAGATGGAGAATGTAGAAGAAATACAAGACTAGATCATGAAGCAGTTTTAAAGATAAAGGAAAACATACAAAAACTTGATGAATTAGATGTTTTTGATGACATAAAAATTTCTATAAGATCTAAAGAGAAAAATAAACTTCCTGTCTTAATTTATTCTAAAAGCGAAAACACAAACGAAACACCTGTTGAAGCTTTTCAAAGAGGAGAACAAATAACTTTAGAAACAACTAAAAAAACTTTTCCTAAAAAATATAAAGAGATAAAGAAATTCCTTAATGAAAATGAAAAAGATAGTCTTCAATTAGAAAAATTGGAAATTTTAAGAAAACAATATGAACAAGAATTTAATATTGACATAGATTCATATGGCTTTGATAGTTCTACAAATGATAATAGATATTAAAGGAGTATTATGTTATGAATGAAGATGTAGATTATACAAATTTAGCAGATATAGCAAAGCTAAATTTGTCAAATATAATTAATAAAAAAAATAAGGAATATAAAAACTCTCCTAATAAAGAGTTAAAAAAAGAATTGATAAAATTATTACAAGATAGAGATGCTATTTTTGCTTTTGATATTGATGTAATAAAAAAATATTTATAATAATTTTGTAAAGCCTAAAATTTAGTAGTTTTTGTATATTACTTTTATTGCAAAAACTCTTGAATTTTAGGCTGTTTTATTGTATAATGTATATGTAAATTTTTTTAAAATAGGTGAATAGTATGTCAAATCAAAACAATAGTTTTAATTCCGACAGAAATTTAGTAGATGTTTTTAAAGAATTACAACAAAAAAGAGCTGAAGATAGTTATATGTATCAATATGGAGATTCTTATAATACTCCTAACAAGGAAAACGGAATTACTACTTATTTTAGTAGTAACAAAAAAACGACAAATCCTTATACATATGGAAAGAAACTAAAGAACAAAAAAGTAATGAACTCAACAAAAACATTCAACTATACTAAACTGTCTGTTGGCATTATAATAATAACATTAATTGTTTCTGTAGCACTATTATTTATAAGTTATTCTTTTACAACTTATGGTTTAGAAGAAGAAGTAGCTGAAGCACCGGAAATTGTAGAGTTTGAAACTAATCAGAAAGTTTTAGATATTCCACAAATAATATCAAATAATATAGATACTGCTACAATAAAAGAAACATTAAATGAAGAAAGAGAAGTAAATTATCCAACTAAATATCAATCTGTAGACAATCTTCCAAAAGGTGAAGAGGAAGTTGTTCAAGAAGGTACTAATGGTAAAAATAAAATAGTAGCAGTTAGAACATATGAAAATAATGAATTGGTAGATGAAAACATTATTGAATCTACTACTGTAAAAGAACCTGTTGAGCAAATTGTTAACATAGGTACTTCAGAGTTCCTTGCAAAATACAAAGTACATTTAGGAGATATAATGTATGTTGTAGCAAATGTAGATTTAAAAGAATCACCACAAACAGATTCAAAAGATGTTGTAGAAATTCCTGCTACTTTAGATGTTAAACTTCTTGAATTATCAGGAGAATGGTGTAAGATTTCTTATGATGAAAAAACAGGATATGTAAAAGCAACAACTTTAACATCAGCAACAGCAGCTCCAGAGATGGTAGATAAAGCTAGAGTTCAAAGAATTTTAAGAGATGTTAAAATTGATATGCCACTTAATAAAAAGAGCGGTTTAGCAGCTTCAGACTTTAAGAAAATTTTATCAAATAATCCAAATGACACAAATAAAATCTTTGAAAATAATTACAAAGCATTCTTTGATGTAGAACAAAAATACAATATAAATGGTGTATTTTTAGCATCACTTGCTATACATGAAAGTGGTTGGGGTACATCACAAATTGCTTCTGATAAAAAGAATCTATTTGGATATGGCTCTTATGATAGAGACCCTTATAATTCTTCATATGAATTTGATGATTATAAGGAGGGAATTGAACTTGTTGCAAAAGTATTAGTTAAAAATTATCTTAATACTAAAGACACAAAAATTTATGATAATGAAAAAGCAACAGCTACATATTATAATGGCCCTACTCTTGAAGGTGTTAATACTAGATATTCTACAGACTCAAATTGGTATAAAAAAGTATTTAACTATATGGATACATTATATAACAAACTATAAAATACAAAAGAAAGGAAATCTATATGAAGCGTCATTTATCTAAAACTCAAAGAACAATTTTAACTATTTCTATCGTTTTATTATTTATATTTTTGCTGCTCTATTATGGATTTTTGATATACCAAGTGTTTGCTAAAGATTTTTTTGTAAAACAAGCAATACAAATTTCTGAAACAAACCAAAATCCAGTATTTAAAATAGATAAAGTTTTATTATACAGTAGTGCTAGTGCTATAGATAATACTGAAGAAAAGAGTTTGAAAGATATAGATATTAGTCAATTCACAGATATAGCAATATATATAGACAACACTTCCTATATAAACGAACTCACTCAAGAAAATACTGTTAAAGCTTTAAGGATAGATGACATAGAAATAATAAGTAATGCAATCACTGGTATGAAAAGTTTAACATATAAAAGCCCTTTAGATTTTGGTAAATTTAGTATATCTGAGGCTGCTGATATGTATTCTCAAAAAGATGAATATATTCAGTGTGCACCAATAGATTATACTATAAATTATCAAAACAAAGAAACTCCTGATTATTCAACACCTAACTTCTATACAGATTGTTCAAATGCAATTACATTGAGTTTCTTAAATAAAAATCTTGTTCCTAATTATTCTGTACCCGATAATAAAAATATTTCTTTTAATGGTACATTATTAGATCAAGCAAAAGTTGATTTAAATACTTTAACAACAGATGTTAATTTTAAAATAACTATTACAAATAATTTAAATGAAAATTTTGTATATAACATAAAATTAAATCTATCTTTTGATAAAGATTCAGGGCTAGTAACAAATGGATATACATTCCAAGGTAGAGAATCTAGTGAAGGAAATACATATAATTTCTTTAAAGAAAGTTAACTAAAAAAACCAACTCTAATAAAATTATATAGAGTTGGTTTTTATTTTATTTGATAATTTTTTCCTTTTCTTTTACCATTTTACAAATTAGCTCTGCAGATTTATCTACTCCTAGTGCATCACTATTTATACAAATATCATAATTTGAACTATCTCCCCATTCCTCTTCAGTATAATATTTGTAATGATTTGATCTTAGTTTATCAATTCTTTTAATTTCTTTTAAAGCTTTTTCTTTATCCATACCATAAATATCAATAGCTCTTTTTATCCTATCTTCTAGAGAACCATATACAAATACTCTAATTACATTTTCTCTATCTTTTAAAATGAAATCTGCACACCTTCCTATTATTACGCATGATTCTTTATTTGCCACTTCTTTTATCAATTCAGATTCTTTAATAAATAAATCATCCGAATTGTTTAATCCTGCATAATATCCACTATTTAATATATCAATAATTTTTCTTTTTTCTTCATTATCTTCAATATATTCTTCTGCTAATCCAGTTTCTTTAGATAGTTTTTCAACAAATTCTTTATCATATAACTTTATGCCTAATATATCAGCAATTAATCTTCCAATATATCTTCCCCCTGAACCATATTGTCTTGATATAGTTATTACAATATTTTTTCTTAATTTGTTATCTGTACTTGTATCATCTACTAATGTTTCACTCTTTTTAGCTTTTTTGTTTAAGTTTCTAACTTCATGAATTAAAAATACTGTAGCTAAAATAAATGCTAATCCATCTGCAACAGGTCCTGCATAAAGTACTCCAATTACTCCAAACAACTTTCCAAATACAAACATAGCTGGAATTAAAAATAATACCTGTCTAGACAATGAAAGTATTGCACTTTTAGAACTTTTTCCAATAGCTTGGAAAAACATTCCTGATGGTATTTGCAATCCATTACAAATACATAATAATAAGAACGTTCTAAATGCGATACATGCAAACTCCATATAAAGTTCATTACCACTACCAAAAATTGATATCAATTTATCAGGTATTGTTTGGAATAAAATAAATGCTATGGTACTTATTACAACACCTATTCCTAAAACAGCTTTTAATGTTTTCTTAACTCTATCAAATTTTCTTGCTCCATAGTTATATCCAAATATTGGCTGTGTTCCTGCTGAAACTCCAATTATTATACTTGTTAGTATTTGATTTATCTTCATTACAATACCTAATACCGTAATTGGTATATCTGGTCCATATTTTGAATCAATTCCATATTTAGCAAACAAGTTATTTTGTACTGTAGCAACACATACAAAACTCATTTCAGTAATAAAACTACTGATTCCTAAAGTTAAAATTTTTCTTACAACTATTCCTTTTAATTTAAAGGATTCTCTTTTTATATTGATACATTTAAATTTTCTAACATATGCAATATTTAATACAAAAGTAATAAATTGACTAAATATTGTTGCTATAGCAGCTCCAACTACTCCCATTTTAAATACGAAAATTAGTATTGGATCTAAAATTGTATTTAATACTGCTCCAGATACCATAGAAACCATTGAATATTTAGGACTACCATCTGCTCTAATAACTGAATTTAATGAAGTTCCTATCATCATAAATGGTAACCCAATTGCAATAATCCTACCATATGATAGTGCATATTCTCTTAAAGCTTCTGTACATCCAAATAAAGTTAATAACTGTGGCAAGAATAACAATGTACCTACACATAATGAACAAGAAATAATTACTGATAACAATAATCCATTACCTACACCTTTTGCCGCTTCTTCCTTTTTTTGCTCTCCTAATCTCAAACTTAGATAAGCTGAAGAACCATCACCTATCATTAAAGAGAAAGCCAAAGCTATCATTACTAAAGGGAATACTATGTTTGTTGCTCCATTTCCTAAATATCCTACTCCCCATCCAATGAATATTTGGTCTACCATATTATATAAAGAGTTTACTAGCAAAGATATGATACATGGTATCCCAAATTTCAAAATTAATTTTCCTATTTTTTCTTTACCTAATATGTTTTCTTCTTTCACTATTTTACTCCTTTCTATAAATTTCGATTTTTTCTATAATTTTTCTTCACGTTATTCAACTTATCTATTATATCTCTTTTTTCTAAGAAAGTCAAACAAAATTTAGAACAGAGAAGGTTTTCCTTCTCTGTTTTATATATCTCTTAAATTATTTATAATTTGATAATTTGATTTCATTTCTTTTTTTTCTCTATTCATTCTTTTCGCTATAAATCCTTTTTCTTCTGCAATTTTTAATAAATCTTCATTATCATCAACAAATATTGCTTGTTTATTTTTTATATTAAAATCTTTTATTGGATAATCAAAAAACACTTTATCTTTTTTTCTGACTCCATAATATGAAGAAAAATATATTTTTTCAAAATAGTTATAAATTCCAGCTTTTTTTAACATTCTATTTCCACAAGGCCAATTATCTGATAACATTATTAAAGTGTATTTTTTAGAAAGCATCTCTAATTCTTCTTTTACACCATCATATATATTATATTTATCACATTCATAAGCAAAATTATATACAATTTCCTCTATTTTTTTCTCACTTATATCATATCCTATTTTTTCAAATATTGCTGTATAGTATAACTTAAAATCTTCATATTCTTCTTCGTATGTTGTCATTTTCCTATTTATAAAATAATCTTCTGAATATACTGCCTTTTTTAATTTCTCTTTATCAATTTTATTTATATCCACTAGTTCTAAAAATTTTGGTGTTATAAACCAATCTCCTGATACAGGATAAAATAAAACATATCCAAAATCTAATACTAAGTATTTAACTTCCATTTTTCTTCCTTTTCATAATTCAATAATCGAATGTTTTTTTATCAAATTATGCTCCTAGATTTGCTTCAATATTTGTTTCTCCTTGAACTTTATTGTTATTGTATTTTATAACGCTTATTCTTGTTCCTTCATATACAGGTACTTTTGTTATTACTTCCATTATTCCATCATTATCTATATCTATATAGTCAACATCATCTAAACTTAAAAATACTTTTCTATCTTCTTCTTTTATATTTGCCCAAAAACCATTTTCTAAGTTAACTAGATTTGCTACTTTTTTATAATTACTATCATAAAGCATTATAGATGAAGATGCTTTTAACTCTCCTTCTTTATTATCTGTTGTACAACAAACAATATGTTCCATTTTTCCATCATTATCTAAATCTATGTTATCTATCTTTACACTTGAATAACCTTCCATATCACTTAACTCTTGTGGCAATTCTTCTGTTCTCGTAAACTTTCTTGGTATAGCATCATATTTTTCAGAAATAGCAATTCTATCTAAATTTCCAACAACTGACATACCAATATATGTTTCTTCTCCAAAATCTCCTTGCTTTTCTCCTAAATATTCTCCTTTTTCATAATTATAATATGTCCTATTATATTTATTGCTATTTTCTTCGTTTATTTCCATATCTGATAAATCTTGAACTCCAGTTTTTATATCCATCTCGATTCCATCATACAATATAAAGTAATCTTTTTCTTTTTGTTCTTCAACTTTTGTTTTAGCTTCCTCTTTTTCAATACTTATTGGTTTAACACTTGTATATGAATCTGTAGTTTTATTTTTGTTAATACTATCTTGTACTATAAAATATACCATAGCTACATCAATTATTAGTGCTATTAGTACACACACAATATATGTAAATAAACTTATTTTTTTATGCTCTTTTTTCTTCATTTGTATCATCCCCCTTTTTTATTTACAAAAATTTTATCACATTGCCCTGATATTTACAAGTGTTACTTTTACAAATGTCATTATTATAAAATATTTACAAATATTAAAATTGGAGCTTTTTTAAATAATTATTTTAAATGTGAAAATCATTAAAAATCAAGGTGAATCTAAATAATAACTAAGTAATAAAATGGATGTATCACATTACATTCTTAATAAAGCAATATAAAAAAACCATAAATCCGTTCAAAAAATCCAAAAATACATAAATTCATTAAATACTTCAAATATCTAAAAAACGATTTTCGTGATAATTTACATATTTCTTTTATAAAATGTTGATTTTATATTTCTTTATTGATATAATACCTTGCGTAATTATAGTTTTATATAAAGGAGTTATAAAAAAAATAATAATATAAGGGAGATGTTAAAATGAAAAAGAAAATTGATTTTAAAGTTATTTTAATGATTATTTTCTTTGTTGCACTGTTGGTTATTTTACCAACTAATGTTAATGCTGCAAGTAAAATATCAATGCAGAAAGTCAGTGTATCAAGTATAGCAAACCAAACATACACTGAAAAGGAGATTAAACCGTCTATTACGGTAAAATACAATGGAAAAAAACTTGTAAAAAACAAAAATTATACTGTTACATATTCAAACAATAAACAAATTGGAACTGCAACAATACAAATAAAAGGTAAAGGCAGTTATACAGGAACTATAAAAAAGAATTTTTCTATAGTACCAAAAAAGGTAACAGGTTTAAAAATTACTAAGAAAACAACAAATTCAATTTCTATGAGTTGGAAAAAGGTATCTGGAATAACTGGATATAAAGTTTATTCATATAATGCGTCAAAAAAAGCATATACATTAGTTGGAAAAACAAAGACTAATTCATATAATGTAAAAAGTTTAAAAGCAAATACTACATATAAATTTAAAGTAAGAGCATATAAAACTATAAAGAATAAACAGTATTTAAGTACTAATTCAAGTGTTGTTTCATCTACTACAAATAAGGTTAAAGTAACTCAAAGACAAAAGGATGCATTAAGTAGAGCAAAATCATATTTAAAATATTCATCATTTTCATATCAAGGATTAATTGACCAATTAAAATATGAAAAGTTTACAGATAAAGAAGCAAAATATGGAGTAGACCATTGTGGAGCCAATTGGAATGCACAAGCTCTAGCAAAGGCAAAGTCATATTTAAAATATTCATCATTTTCATATCAAGGGTTAATTGACCAATTAAAATATGAAAAATTTACAAGTAAACAAGCAAAATATGGAGTAGATAAATGTGGTGCTAACTGGAATCAACAAGCAGTAAAGAAAGCACAATCATATTTAAAATATTCATCATTTTCATATCAAGAGTTAATTGACCAATTAAAATATGAAAAGTTTACAAGTAAACAAGCAAAATATGGAGTAGACCATTGTGGAATAAAATTGAAAAAATAATAAAAAAAGAAAAAAGCATTTATATATCAATGCTTTTTCTTTTTTTATGGAGGCGAGTATCGGAGTCGAACCGATCATCAGAGTTTTGCAGACTCGTG
>CANQQC010000005.1 GCA_947625925.1 uncultured Clostridia bacterium
TTATGTGGTTTTGATTTAAAAGATAATGGGATTTATTCATTTCCAGTTTATACTAGTTTTGAAGATATAAAAGAAATTCCTGATGTTATTGTCGACTTTTCAATACCTATTGCAACTCTTAATATATTAGAATTTGCAAAAAGCAATAATATTCCTATTGTTATTGCAACAACAGGTCTTACTGATGATCAAATGGAAGTTGTTAAAGAAGCTTCTAAAACCATTCCAGTTTTTCAATCAGCTAATATGTCTTTTGATATATTTTTAATGCAAAAAGTATTGGAATTAGTAAGCCCTTATCTACAAAATACTGATATTGAAATTATTGAGGCTCATCATAATAGAAAAATAGATGCACCAAGTGGAACAGCTCTAATGCTTGGAAACTCTATAAATAAAGCATGTGATAACAAACTTACAAATAATTTAAATAGGTTAAATGAAAGAAAAAAACGTGCTAAAAATGAAATTGGATACTCTTCTATTAGAGGTGGAAATATTGTTGGAGAACATACCGTAAAATTTATAGGACAAAATGATACGCTTGAAATTACACATAAAGCATTCTCTCGACAATTATTTGCAGAAGGTGCAATTAGAGCTGCTAAATTTTTAGTGGGAAAACCAAACAAATTATATAATATGAATGATATATTATAATAAAAAAAGATTGCAATAACTAAATTGCAATCTTTTTTATTATTCATTACTATTTTCTTCTATTTCTTCTATTTTTTCATTTTCTTCATTTTTTTCATTTTCTTCATTTTTTTCATTTTCTTCATTTTTTTCATCTTCATCTATGAGTTCATCAATTACTATTTGTTGATTTTCATCCAATTTATATTTAGGAAGATCTGGAAGCTCGTCTAATGAACTATATCCAAACATTCTTAAAAAGTCTTTAGTTGTTTTATAAGTCATTGGTTTACCTGGCAAATCACTTTTCCCCGCTTCTTCAATCAACCCATATTCCAATAATTTATACACACATCCATCAATGTTAACACCTCTAATAGCCTCAATTTCTGCTCTAGTAATACCTGGATTATATGCAATAATTGATAATGTTTCCATAGATGCATTTGATATTCTAGGTTTACTTCTTTTATCTAAAATAGAATAAATATATTCATGCAAATCTTTTTTACTACATAACTGATAAGCATCATCAACATTTATCAATTCTAGACCCCTATTTTCATTTTTATAATCTTCTTTCATTTGCATTATAATTGTTTCTAATTCTTCTTGCGAAATTTCTAAATTTAACATTATTTCATTTTTTGTTACTTCTCTACCTGCTGCAAAAAGAATTGCTTCTATAATTCCTTTTGTTTTGTTTATTTCCATAATTCATTCTCTTTCTTTTTATTTCATCTAGTTTTTACTAAGGATTTCTATTGTTATTGATTTAATAAGTTGAGTTTCCTCATCATACTCATATTTAATAGAATACTTTTTAGATTTATTGTAGGTATTATTTACTATTTCAGATACTTTAGCTGCTAATTCTTCATTTACTGTTCCTCTTACAATATTTAATTTTATAGCACTATCTGATAAAACTTCTACTGTTTCTAAATGATCCTTTACAATATTAAGTAGATTATCTATAGCTTTTACTTCAACTTCTTCTCCTTTATATATTTCAAATTGTGCATTGAATTTACTTACCTCAGATTTAGTCAATGTTACTATATTGTCTATTGTTATTTCATCAGGTAAAATATCTAATTCATTTAATATAGTAAATAATTCTTGAGCACTAATTTGTTCAGATACTTTTTGATTTTGTTCAATAACTTTATCATTTAGTATATCTCTCAATTCATTAAATTCTTCATCTGACAAATCATTTAATAACACATTATTACGTGCAAGAAATTCATCAATTTCATCAAAATAATTTACAACTTCATTATTTGTTACAGCTTCTATTTCAATTTTGTTTTTACCTATATCGTAACCAAATTTAGTATTGATTTCTTCTTTTCCATTTTCAATAACTCTTTCCATACCTAGGTGAGTCTTTTTAACTTCTTCTCCAATATTTCTTTGTCTATTCAAATAGAAATTATCTTCTCTTTTTTCAATAACAATTTCATCACTATTTTCTTCTACTCCATATACCTCTTTAAATATATTGATATATGTTTCACCCTCTTTATTTATAGTGTCAATATTTATTTTATATCCTTGAGTTTCTATTGTTGTTCTAACTGTTTCTTTTTCACTTTCGTATACAGTTATTTTAGCAACATCATCCCCAATATTTTTATTTCTTATTTCTGTAATCATACTATCAATTTTTTCAATTATTGTATCTTTAACGCTCTTTTTCTCTTCTTGATTTGTTTCTTCATCTTCTTGTGCTTCTTCATTTTCTTGAGTCTCTGAATTATTTTGTTTAGTAGTTTCACTTTCTGCTACTTCATTTTCTGCTACTTCATTTTCTGTTGTATTAGCTTGTGGTTCAGTTGTATTTCCTTCTGTTTCTTGTGTCTCTTCTACGTCTTTAATATTTTCTTCAGTAGGAACGACTTCTGGATTTAAGAAATCATCTATTTGTTCAATTCTTGATAAAAATCTGTCATCTTGTTTTATTTGTTCAAGAACTTTTACATATATATCTTCATTTAATTGTTCTTTTGTTAAAGTCAATGTATATGCATTAGTCATAATAGATTGATCATTTATTGTAACTTCAGACTTTTTTGCTTTTGTAAATTTATCTTTATCATATTTATCTGATATTAAAGATATATAATCCTTGTTTATTGACTCTATTTCTTCATCAGAAAAAGTAAAAATTTTCTTTAAATCAACTTCTTCTATATGATCAGGTATATTTTTACTATCTATTCCTATTTTACTTGCAATGCTTTTTAAATCCTGATTTTCTACAGCTAAATATTTATCAAATAAATCTACAAAACGAATTCCATATTTACCATCTGATTTCAAATATTCTAATTCTGCAATTCTTGCATCATCTTTTTCTAATATGAAATTTTTATAATTTATCTTATTAAGTTTATCTGTTTTTCCATCTATTATTAGTTTAAGACTATTTATAACATTTGAAGTATTTTCTCCAGTTGTTCCTATTCCCTTTGTATAATTTGCAGTTATTTGTGTACTATTATTATACCTATTATTTTCCAACAAATTATCATATTGTTTTCCTTTATCATCTTTAAATAATCCCTCAACACTAATTGTTGCCTTTGCTAAATATTTTCCAAATAACATTTGGTTTGATTTAAACATATCTGTAGTAAAATACAATGTTACAACAACAGTTAAAATCAAAATAATTGTTACAACAACTGATGCAATTATGATATTTCTTTTATCTCTTTTTGTTATCATAATTTTCCCCCTTTTTTAGGATATCTATCTTTTGTATAGTTATTTCTTTCATATTATATATTTTTTTTATATTTTTATCAACAATTTTTTATTTTAGTTTTATATTTCTTTGTTTTACAGCTTCATATACAACAATCCCTGCTGAAACAGATGCATTTAGAGAAGTAATTTTTCCTAACATTGGTATTTTAACAATAAAATCGCAATTATTTTTTACTTTATTGCTCATTCCATTTCCTTCACTACCTATTACAATTCCTAATGCTCCTGTTAAGTCTTGATCATAATAGTATGTTTTAGTATCCATATCTGTTCCACAAATCCAAAGTCCTGCATCTTTTAATTTTTGAATACTATCTGTAATATTATTTACTCTAGCAACTTTCATATGTTCTGCAGCTCCTGCTGAAACCTTACTAACAGTACTGTTTACAGATGCAGCTCTTCTTTTAGGAATAATTATTCCATGTATTCCTGCTGTTTCTGCCGTTCTTATAATTGCTCCTAAGTTATGTGGATCTTCTATTCCATCTAATATTAAAACAAACGGATCTTCTTGTTTTTTTCTTGCTTCTTCTAATATGTCTTCAATATCACAATATTCAAAAGGTGGAACTGTTGCAATAACTCCTTGGAAGTTTTCTGTTTGTGCCATTTGACTTAATTGTCTTCTATCTTTTTCTACAATTACTATTTTCTTTTGTCTTGCTATTGCAATTATCTTATTTATAGATCCATGTTTTTCACCTTTTGCAATATATATTTTATTTATATCTTTTCCACTTTCAAGTAATTCTAATACTGCATTTCTTCCTTCTACTTGATCTTCGTACATTTTAATATCCTTTCAAAATTTATTCATCATCTAATTTTAATACTGATAAAAATGCTTCTTGTGGTACTTCAACATTACCAATTTCTCGCATCTTTTTCTTTCCTCTTTTTTGTTTTTCAAGTAATTTCTTCTTTCTTGTAATATCCCCACCATAACATTTGGCAAGTACGTCTTTTCTCATTGCTGAAATTGTTTCTCTAGCAATTATTTTTCCACCAATAACTGCTTGTATAGGAATGGCAAATAGTTTTCTAGGTATCACTGTTTTTAATTTTTCAACCATTTTCTTTCCTCTATTATAACTACTATCTTTATGAACTATCAAAGATAACGCATCAACTGGTTCTCCATTTATATGAATATCTAATTTTACTAAATCAGATTTTCTGTATTCTTTTAGTTCATAATCAAATGAAGCATAACCTTTTGTTTTAGATTTCAAGTTATCAAAAAAATCATAGATAATTTCATTAAGTGGCATTTCATAAACAAGTGTAACTCTATTTTCATCTAAGTATTTCATGTCTATATATATACCTCTTCTTCTTTGACATATTTCCATAACATTTCCAACATAATCTTTTGGTGTGAAAATATTTGCCGTTACATATGGTTCTTCTAAATAACTTATTTCCTGTGGTGTTGGTAAATCTGTTGGATTGTATATATCTAACACTTCACCATCTGTTTTATGCACTTTATATATAACTGAAGGAGCAGTTGTTATAAGTCCTAAATCAAATTCTCTGTCTAATCTCTCTTCAATTATTTCTAAATGAAGTAATCCTAAGAAGCCGCATCTAAATCCAAATCCTAATGCTGACGAAGTTTCTTGTTCATATTCTAAAGATGCATCATTTAATTTTAATTTTTCAAGTGCCATTTTTAAGTTTTCGTACTCACTTCCATCAATAGGATATAGTCCACAATATACCATTGGCGTTACTTTTTTATACCCTTTTAATGGTTTATCAACAGGATTGTCTTTGAGTGTTACAGTATCTCCAACATGTATATCTGATAATGTCTTTATACTTGCTGCAATATACCCAACTTCTCCTGCTTTTATTTCTTGTGTTGGCATATATGATCCAGGTGTAAAATATCCTACTTCTGCTACAGTAAAAGTCTTATTCGTTGCCATTAACTTTATTTCATCTCCAACTTTTACTGTTCCATCTACAACTCTTACATATGCAAGAGCTCCTTTATAGTTATCATAATAAGAGTCAAATATTAAACACTTTGTTTTTGCATTTTCATCCCCATTTGGTGCAGGTAAATCTGTTACAATTCGTTCTAATACTTCTTCTACATTTAACCCAGATTTTGCTGATATGCATGGTGCATCTTGTGCAGGTATTCCTATTATATCTTCAATCTCTTTTTTTATCTCATCTGGTCTTGCATTTGGTAAATCTATTTTATTTAATACTGGTAATATTTCTAAGTTATTGTCAATTGCTAAATATACATTCGCTAATGTTTGTGCTTCTACACCTTGACTACTATCTACTACTAAAACAGCTCCATCACATGCTGCTAAGCTTCTTGATACTTCATAATTAAAATCCACATGACCTGGTGTATCAATTAAATTTAATATATATTCTTGTCCATCTTTTGCTTTATATATCATTCTTACAGCTTGTGATTTTATTGTAATACCACGCTCTTTTTCTATTTCCATATTGTCTAAAACTTGACTTTCCATTTCTCTTTTTGAAAGAACTCCAGTCATTTCTATTAGTCTATCTGCTAGTGTTGATTTTCCGTGATCTATATGTGCTATTATACTAAAATTTCTTATGTTTTTTTGTCTATCTCTCATTATTCCTCCTAATTTCATTAAAATAAGGTATAATATGTAAATATTATACCTTAAATTTTGCTTTATTTCAACTAAGTAATCACTTATTGTTTATTTCTTTTTTTGCTTGTTCTACAATATCATTTAAATTCTCAATTTTTTTTGAAATAACTTCTAGTTCTTCATCATCTTCCTTCATCTCTTTCTCCATCAGCAACCTCTCCTGTATTAATTTCTTTTTTTGATACTTCCGATAAAACTCTTTCAACCTCATGTGGTGCTCTTCCTTCAGTTAGTTTCCTATATATAAATTCTGCTTCACTATCTTTATATCCTTCTTGATTTATTATTTTGTTTATTTTTTCTATTGAGTTAATTTCTCTTAATTGCATAGCACTCTTTATATACTTTTGGGCTATTTCATTTTGTTCAAAAAAAACATTAATATTATCTCCTTCTACTATCTCTCTTAGTCTTTCTGTATAAAATTCAATCATTTTTATTTTTTCTAAAAATTCTTTAGAATAGTATTTAGGATTATTATTTGCTTCATAACCACCCCTAAAATATTTAGCAATTTCTAGTACTTCATTATCTTGTATTTTTTCAATTAAATTCGTATATTTATTACCAAATCCTTTTATCATTTTGTCTATTTCATTTTCATTAAATCCCATATCTTTAGCCATAGCAGTCATATACATTATTTCTATTTTAAGTGTTTCTTTATCTATTTCACTATAATAATCTAAAAAATCAAATTTTCCACCATTTTTCTCTAATAGTTCATCATATCCTTGAATAACATCTAATATATCATACTGTTCACCTATTTCATTAGAATCTATTTTATCATATGAATATGTATTTTCACCATAGCTATATTTATTTATCTTTTCACTATAACTTTTTTCTCCATTTAAATCTATATTTAACTTTCTTAATATATTTAACCTTTTCTCGGTAAAGCTTGGTGTATCTTTATTGCATATCAATTCCTCCATACGATTATACTCTCTAGTTGTGTTTTCTATTTGTTGTTCATCTTCCATATCATTAATTAATTGATTTAAAACATCTTTTTCTATTTCACTATTATCTTTTGCAACCTTTTCTATCTTTGAAATTATATCTTTAAATTTTTCATCTGTAAATAATTCTTCTACTAAATCAGCTCTATTTATATTTTTCAATCCTGATATATTTCCATAAAACTCTTGAATTAGTCCATCTATACATTTTATATTTTTTGTTTTTTCAAATTCTTTTACTTTATTTTCAATTTTTTCAATTTGTTTTTTAGCATTTTCAGTCACATCTATAATTTTTATAGGTATTTCAAACTCTTTAGCTGCTTTTTTAGCTTCTTCATTAATTTTATCTAAACATAAAATATAGTCTGGTTGTCTTTTTTGGTCAGTACCTATAATATTTCTTTCTATAACATTTTCATTATATCTTCTTGTTCTTTTTATTAATGTTTCAGGATACATACTCATAGCAACTCTCATAGATTTAGTTGAAACTTCGTTGTTAACTGACACCACATCATATGGTCCTTGTTTAGTTAATGAGTATGGTTCTATATCTTCAAAACCAATTATTACTCCATCTTCTCTATATGCCATACCTAAATTATTCTGTGCAATAAGAGAACAACATATTCCATGATTTTCATTATTTTTTTCACTATTCCAACTTTCATTATAATTTTCAGGAATCTCTCCCTGATTTCCATAAGCATTAAGAACGTGTATTAACTGAGGTTTAAAATCATCTAGTTTATAAACATCTATTTCACTTCCGTCATACTCTAAAACTCCATGAATATCATATTTATCATTTCGTTTTTCTAATAATGTATTCATCTTTTCAGATAATATTTTTTTCATTCTATTTTCAAATTTTTCTATCTCTAATCTTGTTATCTCTGGTTCATGTTCTGAAAGTTCATATGCATGTCTAATAATTTTTGCATTTGAATTCAAAACGTTCCTTAAGGCATTTATATAATTTTCATACTTTTCAGCCTCTTCTGGATTTAAATCTTTGTCTTTTTTCATATCTTCTACTAAAAATGAATATTGAAAAACTCGTTCAAAAGCCTCTTCATAAGTCAAATTGTAATATCTAGAAAAATAGGCATCTTTTATTCTAATATTTTCAATATTCTCTTTATCTTTATTTAAAACAGGCATATTTTTAGACATAACATTTAACTTACCATCTGAAGAACCATTTAATAAGTTTTTCATATCAAATAATCTTTTTCTCTCTGATATTAACTTTTTGTATTCGGCTACATCATTTTGAACTTCAACACTTACATATTTTTTATTTTTGTCATACTTCTCCACAAGATAATCAACATTTTTATATCCTTCTTTTTTTTGTATTTTCTTCTTTAGATTATCAATTTTTTCTATTAAAGTTTGCTCATCCTTTATTATATCATCATAATATTGATTTTTTCGATTTCTATATTCTGCTATATTAAATTGATCTATATCTTCTATATCTCCTACAACATTATGATTATAGTTTAATATTACTTCTGTAAAATCTCCAAAACTTACACTTTCTTTTTGTTCATACATTTTCTCTCGTATATTATCTGGAATACTTGCATATTCATTTAAAAGTTCATCTAAAACATAATTATTGTCCTCAGTTATATCATTGAATCCATCTAAGATACATTTTATATTTTCAGCATCATATTTACTTTTAAGATTCTCCATACAATCTTGTGCATTAGGGTATTTCACAATTTTATATATATAATCTTTTCCATATAAATCAATATATTTTTTATCTAATAATTTTAAATTGACAGTTCTAGCTATATCAGGTATTTCTTTTTTCATCTCTTTTAAAACATTTATTTTTTCTTCGACATCTTCTTTTTCAACTTTTTCGCTTAAAACATTTTCAAAAAAAGTATCTTTACCTCTTAAATCTAAATCATCCATTAAGTCTGTAAAAAAATCTTTATCTTCTCTTAATAAATAAGATAAGAAATTATTCTCTTCAATAACTTTTCCGAATTTCTCATTTTTATTTTTACTTTCTTCTATAAATTCATCCCACTTATTTTTATCACCTTTTATAAGTATTTCCATAATAGTTTTAACGTCATAATTTTTAACATTTTCGTTATTATCCATTAAATTTGTTGTATCTTCAATTTGATCTATCATAAGTTTATAATAATTGTTAACTAATTCATTACATTTATTTTCTATTTTTGATTCATTTAAACCTCTATCTTTTTGACGTACTCTTTCTATATTTGCTTCATAAATTTGAGAATCTTTTAATACTTTTTCTAAATATTCTTTTTCGTGTATTTGCTTATAATAAGTATCTATACCTAAAATATTTTTAAAATTTTCAAAAACCCTATATTTATTACTGTCTTTATCAAATCTATTTGCTATACCATTTATTCCTCTTTCTATTGTTTCGTCTTTTTTCCTTTCATGTTCATACTCATTAGTGTTTATCCCTTCTAATATAATAATTTTGTCTTCATCACTAATAGTAAAATTTTTTAGTTTGTATAAAATATTATTTAAATCTTCACTTCTTTCATCATATTCTTTAATTTTTTCATTTATTATTTGAGAAAAATCAGATTTTTTTTCATAACTATTAATAATCTCTTCTATAATTTCACTACTACCTTTATTTTCTGCCATTAAAAATAATTCTCTTTTTTCTTCTATACTTGTCTTTTTTAATTCTTCTTTAACCTTTTCATCTGAAAAAATATTGTTTATAAGTATTTCTGGCAAACCTTTTAATACATCAACACTATTATTTTTAAATATATTTAGAAAAACTTTAGACTTATCTTCGTTACTCAACTTACCATAATTAGAATAATCTATGTACGTTATAAATCTTCCATCAGACATTAATTGTATTTTTTCTTCTCCATCTTTTACATAATCTATATATTTGTTGATATTTTCAGGATTTTCTTTTATTGTCGCTATTACTCTATCATTAAATATTTTTTTATATTCACTTATAAATTTTTGTATTTCAGGTGTTACTTCTTCAGAAAATTTTAATATATTATTTATTTTTTGAATCTTATTACCATATTCTTTCAAACAGCTTTCTTTTTCTAAATTACAGTTTTTATCAAAATCAGTAAATAATCCTTGTTTAACTTGAGGTAATTCTAATAATTTTTTTGAACATTCTATAGAAGAATTGTAAAAAATTTCAGAAATTATATAAGTATATTGAGGATCATTTATGTTATCTATACCTTTAAAATAATTTATTAAGTTTTCTTCAGATACTTCTTTTAAAAATTCCACTTTATCTCCAGCACTCAACTCTCTGGTTGATAAATAATCAAGTATATTTTTTTCATCTTTTATTTCAGTTTTTATAAAATCCTTTTGTTTTTTTATCTCAACATTTTCTTCTATATATTTAATTTTATTATTTTCATCTTTAATAGACTCTAAAACTTTCTTGTCAAATTCATCTTTATCGTATGTTTTTGAAGAGCCTATATCTTTAGCATGAATTGTTTTAAAATTATCATCCTCAATAGACATAAGAATTCCTAATACATCTTCTTCTGATAGTCTATATGTACGTCTTTTTTCTATTAGGATTTTTTTCACTTCTTCTGGCAAAACTTTTTTGGATAATCCTTGTTTATTTCTTTTTGTTTTTTTTACATATTTTTTTGCATAATTTTCATAATAGATATTTTTTATTTTGTCTATCAAACTCATACAATTTCCCTCATTTATATATAACTCAATTATATTATATAATAAAAATATTACTGTTATATTATTAGAATATTAAGTTTTCATTACAACAAAAAACATCATATCTATTAGATTTTCTCTAACAAATATGATATTTATTAACAAATTTTTCTCCACCAATTACAACATTTTCATAATAAAATACGACAGATTGTCCTATTGTCTAAACCTTGACTTTCCATTTCTCTTTTTTACTTTATTACAACAGTTCTTTATTTATTAGCTTCTTCAAAGTTTATTTCTTTAACTCCATCATCTACTAAATAACACATCTCTTCGTGTTCTGACATGTTATCATTTATCTTATCCTTATCTAATTTTATGTATTTTATAGTTCCATTTGCTAAAACATTTCCTTGTTTATCCATTATTGATGATTCTGTTATAAAGAATTTACTTGTTTCTTTTATAATTATACCTTTTCCAATAAGTTCAACATCATATGGTACAGGTTTACGATACTTAGTATCAAGAGCAAAAGTAACTCCCCATTTTTCTTCTTTTCCTTCTTTAGCCCATAAAGCTCTTAATCCCATTTCATCAAGCATTGCAGTAATAAGGCCTCCATGTACTCTACCTGGATAACTTTGATGTTGTTCTCTATATTTAAATAAAGTCATAACACTTTTATCTTCCATGTTATAAAATGGTGCTCTTAATCCATATTCATTATCTAATCCACATATCATACACATTCTACTATTTCTTTGTTTACTTACTACTTTCATTTTATCTCCTTTTTAAATAATTTTTCCACCACCAATAACAATATCTCCTTTATAGAATACTGCTGATTGTCCTGGAGTTATTGCTCTTTGAGGTTCATCAAGTATAACTTTTATATTTTCTCCTTCTTTTACAATTGTTGCTACTACATTTTTTGATGAATATCTAGTTTTAACATCAACCTTAATTGGTTCTTTTATATCATCAACTAGTAATAAATTTATATCATTTACTAAAAATTCTTTTTTATATAATTCTTTTTCTTCTCCAACTATTACTTCATTTTTTTGTTTGTTAAATCCAATTACAAATAACGGAACTTTATATGATATTCCAAGTCCTCTTCTTTGTCCTATTGTATATCTATATAATCCTTGGTGTCTTCCTAGAACTTCTCCAGAACTTAATACTATATTTCCTTCTTTTGGTTTTAAATCAGAATTATTTTCTAAGAATTTTTTATAATTTCCATCTGGTACAAAGCAAATGTCTTCACTATCTGGTTTGTTTGCAACTTTCAAATTATTTTCACTTGCTATTTTTCTTACTTCTTCTTTTGTCTCAAATTCACCTAAAGGAAATAAAATCTTTCCTAATAATTCTTTTGGCATATTATATAACACATAACTTTGATCTTTTGAAAGATTATTTGCTTTTCTTAATACATATTTTTCATATTCTTTCGAATATTCCATTTTTGCATAATGCCCTGTTGCAATATATTCACAACCAAGTTCTTTTGCTTTTTCATACATAGCCCCAAATTTCATATATTTATTACATTCAATACATGGATTTGGTGTCCTTTGATTAGAATATTCCTCAATAAAATTATCAATTACTTTACATCTAAATTCTTCCTTTTGATTATATGTAATGTGTGGAATTCCTATTGAAGTACATACATTTTTAGCATCAATATATGTTTGAGTATTGCAACAACTACTTCCCGCAAACAATTCCAAGGTTATTCCAATTACATCATAACCCTGTTTTTTTAATAATAGCGCTGATACAGAACTATCAACTCCTCCACTCATTCCAAGTAATACTTTCTTATTTTCCATTCTTTTCTAATAAATCCTCCATAGTATGCCAAGCAAGAAGAGCACATTTTACTCTAGCTGGCATATTTGATACATTTCTAAATGCAATTGCCTCTTCTAATTTTTCAAGTTCTTTTTCATCAGTTGTCTCTCTTTTTATCATATCTATAAACGTTTTTATAATTTCTTTTGCTTCAGAAATTTTCTTACCTTTTAAAACATCAATCATAACAGATGTAGAACTTTGTGAAATTGCACATCCATATCCTGTAAATGCCATATCTTCGATAACATCTCCATTTAATTTTAATTCAATAGTTATATCATCTCCACAATTAGGATTATGTCCTTTTTCACAAAAATCACATTTATCAAGCTTTTTCTTATTGTATGAATTCATTCCGTGTTCCATTATAATTTCATCATACATTTCGTCCATATTTTTTATCCCTTCTTAATGTATTTTTCAAACATATTATAAACTTTTTTCAAACCTTCTACAAGCTTATCCACATCTTCTTCATCATTATATATAGAAAAACTTGCTCTACAAGTAGAGTCTAATCCCATATATCTAAGTAATGGTTGTGCACAATGATTACCTGACCTTACACATACTCCAACAGAATCTAAAATACTTGCAACATCATGTGGATGTACTCCTTTTATATTAAAAGAAATAACTCCTGAATGATTTTTTTCATTTGGTGTCATGTATATATCTAGAAAATCTAATTTAGATAATTCTTTTCTTGCATACTTGACTAACTTCTTTTCTATTTTTTCTATATTTTCATAGCCAATACTTTCTATATAATCCATAGCTGCACTTAGTCCTACTACACCACCTACATTTTGAGTTCCTGCCTCAAACTTATTTGGTAATGGAGCAAATGTAGTATCTTGTTCATATACATATTCTATCATATCTCCACCCATTATAAAAGGATTCATTTTATTTAATAATTCTTTTTTTCCATATAAAATTCCTATTCCAAGTGGAGCAAACATTTTATGACCAGAAAAAACAAGAAAATCAGCATCTAAATCTTGTACATCTATTTTCATATGAGGAATACTTTGAGATGCATCAACAACTACTATAGCTCCTTTTTTATGGGCATATTTTATTATCTCTTTTACATTATTTATAGTTCCTAAAACATTTGATACATGAGTTATTCCTACTATTTTTGTTTTATCTGTTATCTTACTTTCTATTTCTTCTTTTGATAACTCATATTCATCGTTTATATACATATAATTTAGTTTTCCACCTGTTTTTTTAGCAACATATTGCCATGGCACTAAATTTGAATGATGCTCCATTATTGATATAACAATTTCATCATCCTTTTTTACATTATCTAATCCATATGAATATGCAATTAAATTCAAGCTTTCACTCGCATTTTTTGAAAATATTATTTCTTCTTTATATCTAGCATTTATGAACTTAGAAATTCTATTTCTCGCATTTTCATAAACTTCAGTAGATTCAATACTCAATGAATATGCTCCTCTGTGTGGATTTGCATTACTATTATTATAGTATTCTTGTATTTTATCTAAAACATATTTTGGTCTTTGAGACGTTGCTCCACTATCTAGATATGATATTTCATTATTTTCAAATATCGGAAAATCTTTTTTATAATTCATTAATCTAATCTCCTATCAATTTCTTCTAAAACTTCTTTTTTTATTTCTTCATCTAATATTCTATCAATAATTTTATTAAAATTAGATTTTACTATTAGTTTTACAGCTTCCTTATAGCTTAGTCCTCTAGACATTATATAGAATAAGGATTTATTATCTACTTTACCAGATGCTGTAGAATGGTTTCCTTCAACTTCATCTTCTGTACATAAAAGCATTGGTAATGCTATAGATTTTGCTTTATCTGATAATAACAAACAAAACTCGTTTTCATTTCCTTTTGCCTTTTTACATCCTTTTTTAAAATCTATAGTTCCTTTAAAATTCTTTTTACAATTTCCATCTAGAACTCCCTGTACATCAATATCAATGTTAGTTTTTTCACCTTTTAGCTCCGCTATATAATTTAAATCTTTTATCTCTTCATTCTTACCTAAATAAATTGTTTTTAAATCATTAGATGCATTTACTCCTAGAATATTTGAATAATAATTTGTCACACTAGTTTTTCCACCTAAATCTATTATTGTATAATTTACAACTGCATTTTCTAATATATCATTCTCTATTGCTTCAAAACTATTTGATTTATCATTCATTAGATTTACAATTACAATATTTAATTTGCAATTTTCCTTTGCAATTGTTTTTATTATTCCATTATGAAAACATTTTTTATCTGTATTTGATTTATATTCTATTATGATATTCGCATCATTATTTCCAATTATTTCAATTTGATTTATCAATTCTAAATTTTTATCATCAAAATTATATATTAGTTTAATATCTTCTTTTTTAGTCTCTATTCTAATTTTGTTATTTGAATATTTTATATTATTTTCTTCTAATTCTTCTCCATTACCATAAACTAAATCATTTAGTTCTATTTCTTTTGTTATTTTACTTTCTTGATTTATTATTTCTATATTTTCAAACTCTTTTATTTTCGTGGGAATATCGATATCTAATTTTAAGTTATTTATTTGAAAATTTCTTGATGTTCTAACTGGTGTTTCATTTAACTTTACATTCATTATCCTATACTCCCTTCTAATTCTAAGTTTATTAAATTATTCATCTCAACTGCATATTCTACTGGTAATTCTTTTGATATTGGATATGCAAAACCTCTAACTATCATTGCTTTTGCATCTTCTTCAGATAAACCTCTTGACATTAAATAAAAAATTTCTTTATCGCTTATTTTCCCAATCTTAGCTTCGTGTGAAAAAGTCACTTCATCTGTTCTAATATCGTTAACAGGAATTGTATCTGAACGTGATATATCATCAAGCATTAGTGATTCACAAGAAACACTACATTTAGAATTTTTCGCATTTTCACTTACTCTAACTAAAGCTCTATATGTGCATGATCCTCCACCTTTTGATATCGATTTAGAATTTACTAAAGATGATGTGTTTTTTGCATTATGAATTACCTTAAATCCAGTATCTAAATTTTGACCTTTTCCTGCAAATGTTATTCCTGTATACTCTGTTTTTGCATTTTCCCCATTTAATATACTCATTGGATAAAGCATTGAAACTCTTGAACCAAAAGATCCTGTTACCCAATCTATTTGTGCATTTTTTCCAACAATGGCTTTTTTAGTATTTAAATTCATCATATTTTTTGACCAGTTTTCTATAGTTGAATATCTAAGATATGCACCATCTTTTACATATAGTTCTACACAACCAGCATGAAGATTTACCTTATTATATTTAGGTGCACTACAACCTTCTATAAAGTGAAGACTTGCACCTTCATCTACAATTATTAGTGTGTGTTCGAATTGTCCTGACTCTGGAGAGTTCAATCTAAAATATGATTGTAATGGTATATCTAATTTAACTCCTTTTGGTACATATACAAAAGATCCTCCTGACCAAACTGCAGCATGAAGAGCAACAAATTTATGATCATTTATTGGTACACATTTCATAAAATGTTCTTTCACAATTTCTGGATACTGTTTTACAGCTGTTTCCATATCTGTATATATTACACCTTTTTTTAATAAATCTTCTTTTATACTATGGTATACAACTTCTGAATCATATTGAGCTCCAACTCCTGCTAAAGACTTCTTTTCAGCCTCAGGAATTCCTAATTTATCAAATGTATTTTTTATATCTTCAGGTACATCGTCCCAACTAGAATTTAAATCAGATTTTGGCTTAACATATGTTGCTATATTATCCATTTTTAGTTCAGATAAATCTGGTCCCCATGTTGGTAAATCAAGCTTTTCATATGTTTCTAATGCTTTAAGTCTTATTTCTCTCATCCAATCAGGATCATTTTTTTGCTTAGAAATTTCTTCAACTATTTCTTTGCTTAATCCTTTTTTTATTTTAAATTCATAATTATCTTTGTTTTTTATATCGTATATATTTCTATTTATGTCTTCTACTTTTGTTCTCATAGTTCCTCCTCTATCAAAAGATATTTAATATATCTTCAAGAATGATTTTATATCGATTAAGACTAACACTATTTATTTCAGAATTTTATATTTCAGCTTTTTTATATTTAGCAAATCCATCTTTTTCTATTTCTTTTACTAGTTTATCCGTTCCTGTTGTAACTATTTTTCCATTTATTAAAACATGTACATAATCAACTTTTAACTCACTTAAAATCTTCATATTATGTGTGATTATTAGTACTGCATTTTCTTTTGATTTATACATCTTAATTCCTTTTGAAACAGTTCTAACTGCATCCACATCTAATCCAGAATCTGTTTCATCTAAAATTGCAAGTTTTGGATTTAATACTAGCATTTGTAAAATCTCATTTTTCTTTTTTTCTCCACCTGAAAAACCAACATTTAAATTTCTATTTATCAATTTTGGGTTCATATTTAATTCTTCCATATACTCTTCGACTTCTTTTTTGAACTCAAATATTTTTACAGGTTTTCCTGTTACTTTATTTTTTGCAACCTTCAAAAAGTTCATTGTTGATATTCCTGGTATCTCTTCTGGAGATTGAAATGACATAAATATACCTTTTTTTGCAATCTTATCTGCAGATAAACTATTTATATTTTTTCCTTCAAATTCAATTGTTCCTCTAGTTTTTGTGTATTCAGGATTATTTAAAATCACATTTGCCAATGTAGATTTTCCAGCACCATTAGGTCCCATTATTACATGGGTTTCACCTTTATTTATTGTTAAATTCAATCCTTTTAAGATTTCTTTCTCATCAGCATTAACATGTAAATCTTTTATTTCTAATAACTTATCCATTATTTATTCCTTTCCTTTATATATTTTTATTTTAATCTTTCATAGTAAACCACTAGGAATTATACCATATATTTCCTACTAAGTCAATAGGAATTCTTTTTTAAAAAGAAGGACTTTCATTGAAATCAAGCCCTTTTAATCAATTAAATCTGCTAATGTTTTACTGTCTATATATTCATTTATAACGTCATCTAATCCCTTCCAAAAATTATACGTTAAGCATCCTGCTTTTTTATCACATTTTGCTTCTTCTTTTACGCAAGTTATAGGTGCTAAATCTCCTTCTGCTGCTCTTAAAATTTCTCCTACTGTATATTCTTCTATTTTTTTATTTAACTTATACCCTCCATTGTTTCCTCTTGCTGTTTGAAGTAACTTTGCTTTATTTAAAAGTGAAACAATTTGTTCCAAATATTTTATTGAAACACCTTGTCTTATAGAAATATCTTTTAAAGATATAAATTCATCATTATTATTTATTGCTAAATCAATCATTACTCTTAATGCATATCTTCCCTTTGTAGATATTTTCATTTTATTTCCTCCTGTTTTTTAATTTTTTCTTATCAATACATGATAATGGTATGAACCACCTTTTCCATAAAACCCTCTAATTTCATGTATTTGTTCTATACTAAAATCTTTAAATAATTTTAGTATTAAATCATAATCAGCATAAAAATGTGGAATCCCATTTTCAGGACCATCTTCAACTCTTATCTTTGTGTTTTCATCTACCATAGGCCAATCTTGTTTCCAGCCCCATGTATTTTTTGAGCCTAATGTTAAGTAGCATTCTCCATCTTTTCTTAATACTCTTTTTAATTCTTGAGTTATTTTCTCCATTCCTTTTGTATCTGTATGTGATATTACGTTTCTACATAATATACAATCAATACTATCATCTTTATATGGTAATTCTAACATATCTCCTACTTTACAATCAACTTTTAAATTTAATTGTCCTGCCCATTGTTTTGTCTTTTCTACTCCATCTTCACTTAAGTCAAACGCATATGTATTAAATCCTTCTTTTGCAAATAGTATAGTATGTCTTCCTAATCCACATCCTAAATCTAAAAAATCTTTTTTTCCTTGCATTTTCCATCTATTCACTAAATAATATGATTCTGTAGCTGGTTCTTTCCATATTTTTTCATCTTCTTTTTTTAACATTTTCCAATTCCAAGCTTTTGAATCAACCATTTTTTATTCCCCCTTAACTTAAATAACATTCTTTTTCATGGTCATTAACTACACCAATTGCTTGTAAATATGAATATATTATTGTACTACCAACAAATTTCATACCTCTTTTCTTCAAATCTTTTGATATTTCATCAGATAATGGTGATGTTACCTTTTTAATATTATCTTTATTTTTTATTATTTTATTATCTGTAAAATGCCAAATATATTTGCAAAAAGACTCGTATTCCTTTTGTATTTTTATATATATTTTTGCATTGTTAATTGCTGATTTTATTTTTAATTTGTTTCTAATAATATCTTTATTGTTCATTAGTTCATTTATTTTTTTATCATCATATTTCTCTATTTTTTTATATTCAAAATTATCAAAAGCTTTTCTAAAACTTTCCCTTTTATTTAATATACATTCCCATGATAATCCTGCTTGGAAAGATTCTAAAAGAAGCATTTCAAATAAATAGCTATCATCATAACTAGGAACTCCCCATTCTTCATCATGATATTTTACATATATATCATTTTTTTCATTAACCCATTTACATCTTTTCATTGTTTTCTTCCTCACTTTTTGAACAACTAATTATTGTTGTTGCAAAAATGCCATTTCCTTTTCCACATTCGGTTAGCCCTTCTCCTGTTGTTGCAGTAATTCCTATATTCTTTTTATCAATATTTAATAAATTAGCTATAGAATTTCTCATTTCTTCAATTTTAGGAGAAAATTTAGGTCTTTTTGCTTCTATTGATATTGCTACATGATTTATTTTTATATCTCCTAAATAACTTAGCGCTTCTTTTAAATATTCTTTACTATCAGTAATTCCTTTTTTGCACATTTCGTCTGCTATTTTTCCTAAAATATTTACAGTAGTTATACTTGAAATTGCATTTGTTATTGAATGTAATACAACATCTCCATCACTATTTGCATCCATTGAAAATTGTTCATCAAACTTTACTCCTGCAATAACTAATTCCTTTTTATTATTATCTATTATTCTATGACTATCTTGTCCAATCCCTGTGATATTCATGTATAATTCCTTTCTTTTAAATTATAATTTTCTATATATATCTCCCCAGTTATTTACTTCTTTAATATATTCATTTTCTTCTAATTTTTTTAGGTTTGTATCTCTAAAATATAATGATTTTATTTTTTCGTTTGCTAAGGCTTTAACTATTCTCCAATCATCATCTATCATAACATCAACCTTTTCTTTCTTACATATCTCTACTTTGTTATCAATATGCCAATAATATTTATCAAAAACAATATTATTCTTCTCTAAAAGTCTAATGGCATCATCTTTCATTTCTTTAATAAATCCACCTCTTGCAGTTATTACTACAAATTCATGTCCTTTTTGTTTTAGTAATCTATATATTCCTAAAAAACCTGACATTAGATTACTTTCTTTTGATACTGTCATAAAATATCTTTTTATAAATTCTTTTTCTTGTTCGTCAGTCCAGCTATATCTTTGTTGAAATTTCGGCTCTTGTCTATTTACTAAGTTATTTCCTTTTAAAATATCTTTATCAAAAATTTCCTCATAAGTTCTAAATGTAGTTTCACTATCTATTACAACTCCATCTAAGTCAATTCCTATTTTCATTTTGTTTCCTCCTATATCCTTTCAGTCTGATCATTAATCCTTGTTTAATAGTTCAAAAAATCTTTCTTTTTTTATTCCTAAATTTTGTGAATCTATAAATTCAATACTTCCTTTATTTTCTGCTAATAAATCTTTTTCTTTCAATACTTCTTTTAAATGTATTGCTAAATTTGGAGCTCCATTAAAAAAGTCTACATTTTCTCCTAATACATGTTTTATTTCATCTTGTATTATAGGGTAGTGTGTACAACCAAGTACAACATTTTTTATTTTTCCTTGATATTTTTTCAAATTCTCTCTCAAATATTCTCTAATCTTTTCTTTTTCGTCTCTTTCTATCAAATCTGCTAGCCCTATACATGATAATAATTGTGTCTTTTTATTATCATATGTGTGATATAATAATTTAAATTTTTCACTTTCTATTGTTCCTTTTGTTGCCATTACTAAAGTTTCTTCTTGATAAGCATTATCATGTACTTTTTTATATGCTGGTTCAATTGCAATAAAAGGTATATTTCTATATTTATTTCTTAAAAAATCAGCCGCTTTTGCACTTGCAGTGTTACATGCAATAACTATTGCTTTACAATTTTTATTTATTAATATTTTTACTATATCTTCACAAATTTTAATAATTTCTGAATCATTTTTATCTCCATATGGATTATTTTTTGAGTCACTAAAATATATATAATCTTCTTTTGGAAGAATTTTTAAAATTTCATTTAAAACCGTTATTCCACCAATTCCCGAATCAAATATTCCTATTTTTTGTGATTTTTCCATCTTGATTTCTCCTTATTTTTTTTCTATCAAATAAATATTAAAATAAATTATCAGTATTATAACACTAGAAATGATAGCTTTTTCATATTTCAATTTTCTTTTTCCTTTTATTGACCTAAATTATATCATAAAAAACAGATAATAATCAATTATTACTATCTGCTTTAACTTTTTATAATTTATCTATCTAAATTACCATTCATTACGTCTTGAATCTTATTTGGTATATTTGTTACTCCTTTTACTACATTGTTTATTTTTTCATGTTCTTCTAGCCAATTCTTTTTACTTATTACCCAAAATTCTTTTATTGTTTCTATAACTTTCTTTCTAGTTTCTTTATCCAAATCTTTATATGTATTTATTATTTTCTTTGTTTTTTCAAACCATAACTCTCCCATTTCATCAAAATTTTCCACTTCTGTTGAATAAAGAATATCGAAAACAACATTTATTACTTCTTCTCTTTGTTTAACACTTATTGTTTCTAACCAATCTCTAATTGATTTATCTAAGATTTTGCTTCCTTTACTTGTATCTTCTAAAATTTCAAATCCAGTATTTGATACTTGCCATGTATTTGTATCATGTTGCATAAATCCTTTTTCGCTACTATTTATAACTGTATATTTTCCTTTATTATTTAATAATCGTCCAATTATAGATGATTGTGGAATATATGTATTTATTTTATCAACCATTTGTTTATATTTTCTAGATTCAACAATTTTATTATTAAAACCTGGTCCATCATTGTTGTAAATATTTATTATTCTATCTTTTATATCTTCATCAGAAAATACTGATGCATATATTGCAAGATTTCCTCCTTTAGAATGTCCTCCTACTCTTATCTTTCTGTCTGGGAATTTTCTGGCTATTTTTTCTAAATATTTTACAGCTTCAATTTGTGATGGTATGTTACTCTTTACAAATAAATTCAAATTTTCTTTCCAACCAACAATTGATGAATCAGTTCCTCTAAATGCTACATACATTGAATTATCTGGCATAAGTATTGTCATAGCTGAAAATTGTTTTTCATTCTTAATATCATGTTTATTTACATAGTCAGTTATTTTCATTTTTCCAAACCTCTTAGATTTACCCATTAAATCTAAAAATTCAATTCCTGGATCGTTTTTAGTTTCTTCTTGTTTCTTGAAAATTTTATTTATTTTTCTTATGGATAACATATCATTATCTTTTAATATATTATCAAAGGGGTAATATGCAAGTGATGATAAGATTACGTTATCTATTTCATTAAATTTTGAATGTTTTAATTTTAAATCTCCCCTCCATTTTAAATAATCTAATATATTTGCCATAATAAAACTCCTTAAAACTATCATTACTCTTTATTTTAGCATATTTTGGGCTTTTTTTCAAATTTTAAAAGACAAGTAACTATATTATAATTACTTGCCTTTTTATTTAATTGTTCTTAATATTTTGATTTAGTTCTTCAGTCATTTTTACTCCAATTTTGTAATTCACTATATACATTATAACAAATATTGCTGTATATCCTATATAGAAATATTTAGGCATATTACTATATGTAGATCCTATATCCCAAAATCTATATGTCCATGTATACATATAGATTGGTGGGACAATAATCATGATTCCAAAATATCCAATTATAAATTTTAAAATTGTACTAATTCTTCTGCATGTAATTACTAGATATGCTATTGCTATTGCAACTCCAGATATTATTGATATATTAATATATTTAGTTGTTATTTGTGTAAGTTCAACTTGAATAAAAGACCATATTGAAAATCCCAATGGATCATAAAATTCTCCTAAAGAATGCTCATGTCCATCTCCTATATAATGTTCTTGTCCATCATCTTTATATTTAGATTCATTAGCTGATTGTTCTAATATTTCTTTGTATAGTTCTACACTATCTCCTAATTCTTTTATCTTATCCTTATCAAGTTTCGCAATATCCTCATTATACTTATTTCCAAATAAATACAGTTGATTCTCTTTACATGTTTTGTAAAAATCTTTTGCAGTGAATCCTACATAAATTACAATTGTTGAAATAATAAATACTAATATTGTTTTCAATCCTCTTTTTATAAATTGTTTCATTTTAAATTCCCCCTTTCTTTTAGGAATTTCATTATTTGAGCTACATTTCTTTTAGATACTGTTTCTTGTGTTGAATCTTTTAGCTTTACTAATATCGTTCCAAGAATACTAGTATCGAAGCATTCAACTTGATTAACATTTATAATACAAGAATTTGAAATTCTAATAAAATCTTTATTTTTAAATATCTCTTCTAACTCATATAATTTGTATTTAATTTTATATGTACCATCTTTAACTCTTACATAATTATATTTATCTTTACTAAAAAAACACATTACATTTTCAATATCTATAAAATATATTTCATTGTTTTTAGTGGCAGTTATTTGAGTTGGTGTAGTATTTATATTTGAAATATAATTAATAAGATTTTGAACTTCTTTAGTTAGTTTTGGGGCATTTATTGTAATAGATGTTTCTTTATATTCATCAGATATATTAGTGTTTATTTTTATTTCCATTTGTTTCACCTCTTTAGTTAATTATATCAATATATTTTAAATATCTCCATAATTTTTATATTATTTAAGATAACTGTTACTTTTTTTGTGATAAATGAAATAAAAAAACAGATAAATACCTTGATTATGTATTATCTGTTTTCTATAATCTACACTTGTTTCCAAAACATTTTGTTATTCTTAAACTCATAAGATATTCTTTTTTCATCGCATAAATATGATAAATATGATTTTATTGTGCTTCCCACAAGAACATATTGATTTGCATTCATTAAAAGGTTATATTCATCAAAAATTGTTTTTAAAATTTCTTCAAAAGTTTTTTCTTCTTTACAAATACTATATATTTTATCTAAATTCTCATTTATTTTTTCCTTATTTATTTGTATGAGCTCATCAATATTTTCTGTAGCCTCTACATGAGATGGAATATATAAATCCCCTTTTAAAGTTTTTAGATACTCTAATGTATTAAAATATTCTTTTACATCATAAATAAAGAAAAAATGGTATTTTCTTATAGTTTCTTTACTAAATAACGAATCTGCTAAAAAGTATACGTTGTCACTTGTCTTTATTCCTATCATATCAAAAAAATGCCCTTTTAGCTTGATATATTCTAATCCCTCAGGAAGGTTATTTTCAATAGATGTAACTTTAGATTCTTTTGCTAATAAAAATTTATTTCTAATATCTTTAAAAGGATATCCTCCATATAGAAATGAAGGTTCTAAAATAGGATTCTTAGTAAAACTTTTTTCAATCTTATAAGCCAATATTTCACAATTAGTTCTATCTTGAATAACTTTGTTTCCACCAATATGATCAGCATTAGAATGTGTTGATATTATACCTTTAACAGTCCATCCTTTTTCATTTATAATTTTTAATATCTTTTTACCTGCATCTTTATCATTACCTGAATCTATTAAATATACATTTTTTTCATCTATTTTATATATTCCAATATTAGTTGGATTTTTAATATAATATGTTTTTTTTCCAACTTTTACTAATTCCATATTTTTTCAAGCTCCTTTTATATAGTATTTTTTTCTTCTTTTTTTATAATATCGTATCTTATTAGTGCAACTATTGATAAAATAAAACTTACTACATCTAATGGGAATGTTGAATATGCTTTTACTATGAAGTCATATGTCATCCAACAAAATCTTACAATTATATTTAATTTTCTTATTTTTTTCATATCTTTTATTAATAATATAATTAAATATGCTAAAGAAGCTATTGCTGGTAATAAACTATATATATTGCTATATGTAATAACATTTCCAATCAATAAAACAATTACAAATATTACTACTAAATATACAGGAAATTTCTTTTTTTCATATTTTGTTGAAATTAGTGTTAAGATCATTAAAATAAAATCATTGATTGCTCCTGCATATGCTTGTAATAACACCATATTTGTTGTAAAAAATATATATGCTAATAAATTACAAGCTATATATTTTTTCTTATCTTTCATTTGTGTTGAAACTATAATTGTTATAGCTCCAAATAGTCCTAATATTTGTGCAATAATAAAAGCCATAAAAAAACCCCCTTATGTTATTTAATTTTTTTGTTAGCTAATATTATATCATAAAAAGCAAGTGCTATTCAAGTCACTTGCTTTCATATTTATATTTCTGGAATAATTTCAATACTTCTTTCTAATATTTTCTTCATATATGCAATTACAATTCCATAATTTGTAAAAGGAACTCCTTTGTTTTTTGCTTCATTCATTCTATATATCATTTCTTTTGAATTAAGCATACATCCTCCACAATGAATTATTAAACTATAGTCTTCTAAATTATTTGGATAACTATTTCCACTACTCCAGTCAAATTTTAATTCTAAATTAGTATATTTTTTTAACCAATTAGGAATCTTTACTGTTCCTATATCTTCACATTGTCTATGATGGGTACAACCTTCTGATATTAGTATTTTATCTCCATCTTTCAAATTATTTATTTTTCTTACTCCTTCTATTGCAGTCTTTAAAAATCCTTTATATCTAGCCATTAGAATCGAAAAAGATGTAAGTGGAATATCTTTTGGTACAATTTCACTAACCATTTCAAAAACTTGAGAATCTGTTACTACAAGGGAAGGTTTCTTTTTTAATGATTTTAAAGTATCTTCAAGTTCCGTTTCTTTTGTTACAACTGATATTGCATTTGTATCAATAATATCTCTTATAGCTAATTGTTGTGGCATAATCATTCTTCCTTTTGGGGCACTACTATCTATAGGTGTTACGAGTACAACAATATCTTTTGGTTTTATCATATCAGCTATGAACCTTATTTCTTTTTCCTCTTTTTTTGTAAGTTTTCCAATAGTATTTTTTAACTCTTCAATACCTTTTAATTCAATAGCACTTGTATAAATAATGTTATCTTTAACAAGTACATTTTGTTTTATTAAATCCATTTTATTTTTTACAATAATGTATGGTATATCTCTATTTTTAAAAATAGAAATAAGTTCTTTTTCTATTAAATTAAGATCTCTATCTGCAACAGTAACTAATATTGCTATATCACAACTTCTTAAAATATTTTTTGTTTTTTCTACTCTTTTTTCTCCAAGTACTCCCTCATCATCTATTCCTGGAGTATCTATAATTACAACTGGTCCAAGTGGAAGAAGTTCCATTGCTTTTTTAACAGGATCTGTAGTTGTTCCTTTTATACTGCTTACAACTGATAAATCCTGATTTGTTACAGCGTTTACTACACTACTTTTTCCTACATTTCTACATCCAAAAAAGCCTATATGTATTCTTTCACCAGTTGGTGTATTATTTAAACTCATAAACTCACCTCAATTATTTAAAAACGAAAATCTCTTTCTCCTTTTTCAATTTTTAAAAGTCGCTTTCTTACTATCTCTTTAACTTTTTCTTTTCCTATATTGTCAATTTCTTTTTCAATCAATTCATTTCCTATTTTTTTAGTTTCATCAGATGCATAATCTATTAAGAATTCTTTAAGTGTCATTAGTGCATTTGGATGACAACAATTTTGAATCTCTCCCGCTTTACAAAGGCTCATAAACCTATCTCCAGTTCTACCTTCTCTATAACATGCTGTACAAAAAGATGGAATATATCCAGTCTTCATTAACCAATTAACAACTTCATCAAGTGTTCTATTATCTGATACATCAAATTGTTCTGTATCATGCGGACGTTCTTCTTCACAATATCCGCCTACTGATGTACGAGAACCTCCACTAATTTGGCTTACACCTAAACGAATTATTTCTTCACGAACTTTAGGAGTTTCACGCGTTGAAATAATCATCCCTGTATATGGAACAGCAATTCTAATACATGCAACTATTTTTCCAAACATTTCATCAGTAAGTGAGTTGTCAAAATCTGTTGGGTCAATGTCGTTTGCCTTTTTTACACGTGGTACACTTATTGTATGTGGTCCAACTCCATGAACAATTTCTAAGTGTTCAGCATGCATTAAAAGACCTGCAAACTCATATTTATACTTATCTAATCCAAAAAGTACACCTATTCCAACATCATCAATTCCTCCTTCCATTGCTCTATCCATAGCTTCTGTATGATATGCATAATTGTGTTTTGGTCCCGTTGGATGAAGTTGTTCATAATTTTCTTTATGATACGTTTCTTGAAAAAGTATATATGTTCCAATTCCTGCATCTTTTAACTTTTTATAATTTTCAACTGTTGTTGCAGCAATATTTACATTAACTCTACGAATAGCTCCATTTTTATGTTTTATAGAATATATTGTTTTAATACAATCTAAAATATATTCTATTGGATTATTAACAGGATCTTCTCCCGCTTCAATTGCTAAACGTTTATGCCCCATATCTTGTAATGCTATAACTTCATTTTTTACTTCTTCTTGAGTTAATTTTTTTCTTGCTATATCTTTATTTTTTAAATGATATGGACAATATAGACATCCATTTACACAGTAATTTGATAAATACAATGGTGCAAACATTACAATTCTATTTCCATAAAAATCTTTTTTTATTTGCTCTGCTAAATCATATATTTGCTTTATTTTTTCTTTATCTTCACAAGCAAGAAGCACACTTGCCTCTTTATGATTTAGTCCCTTACGTAATTTAGCTTTCTCGATAATCTCTTCTATTAGTTCCATATTGTTTTTATTTTTTTCTGCATATTCTAATGTTTCTCTTATTTCTTCATCATTTATAAACTCTTCTGCTTTCATAGATTTTGGATTATATTTACTCATTACTCTTCTCTCCTTTATAATCACCTCTAGATGTAACAATTTTACATCCAGTACTATCTATTCTTTTTTTCAAACATTCAATACATTGTGCCGCTTCATCACCTGTACAAATTTTATTATCATATAGCATATATTTTTTTCTAACGTTAACTGGTGAAAGGTTAGGCATCAATACATTAGCACCTGCTTTTATCCCTTTTTCTCTACCTAAAGGATCTATTGTTCCAAGTGCAGTTGTTGCAGGTAGAAGTACATTTGGTAATATTAGCCTAATAAGTCCTAACATAAATAAAGTAATTTCTACTGTACCTGCTTTTTCATCTTTAAAAGGTGTATCTTTATGTGGTATGAATGGTCCTATTCCTACCATATGTGGTTTTAAGTTTTCTAAAAAAACTAATTCTTTAACAAGATTTTCTTCTGTTTGATATGGTGAACCAACCATAAATCCTGCTCCTACCTGATAACCTAATTTCTTTAAATTTTCTAAACATTTAATTCTATTTTCATAGCTCATTTCTTTTGGATGAAGTTTTTGATAATGATACTTATCTGCTGTTTCATGTCTTAAGAGATATCTATCGGCACCTGCCTTTTTGAATCTTTTATAACTGTCAAAAGACCTTTCTCCTATTGATAATGTAATTGCACAATCTGGATAATTTAATTTTATTTCTTTAATTATATTAATAAGAATCTCGTCTGAATAAAACGGATCTTCTCCTCCTTGTAATACAAAAGTTCTAAATCCTAATTCATATCCTTGTTTTGCACAAAGTAAGATATCTTCTTTAGTTAATCTATACCTTTGTGCATTTTTGTTACTTCTTCTTATTCCACAATATAAACAATCATTTTTACAATAGTTAGTAAATTCAATTAACCCTCTTATATATATATCATTTCCATAGACTTCTTTTCTTACTTCACTAGAGTTTTTAAATAAATATTCTTTGCATTCTTCTCTATTTTTTATTAAAAAAAGATATTCCTTTTTTGAAAGTTTCTTTTCTATTCTTAGTTTATCTATCAACTCATTACACATTACTATATGCTGTTTTTGCATAAACACCATCCAATCTTCCAATTTTACCACTTAGAGTATTTATAATATCTTGTTTTGCATCAATAGCAATTGAAATAATATTTATTTTTCTTTTATGATATGGTACTCCCATTCTTCCTATAATATATTCACCATATTCAGAAAGTAATTTATTAAGTTCACTAACACTTTCTTTGTTTTCAACAATTATTCCTATAACTGCAACTCTTGTTTCCATATTTTTCTCCTTTAAATCACAAAAATAACTACGACCTAATCTAAAATACGCGTAGTTATTTTTATATTATTTTTATTTTACGCTCTTTCGGTTAGGAATGCTAAGCATCTACTTTCCGTTAGAAAACTTTTTTATTTTTTTATATCTAATTTTCTTATCCATTCAGCAACTTCTGTTTTAGTTTCGTCTAATTCTACATCATCTCCACGAAAACTTAATCCTTTTATTATATTTGCTTTTGGTATAGTGTTTTTTATATCTTCTTCACTGTTTCCAAATCCACTTCCTCCATGTGTACAAAATGGAATTACTGTTTTTCCTGAAAAATCATTTTGCTCTAAAAATGTAAAAACTCCCATTGGCATTGTTCCATACCAAATTGGATAACCAACAAAAATTGTATCATATTTATCTAAATTATCTATTTTGCTTTTTAATTCAGGTCTTGCATTTTCTTCCTGTTCTTGTTTTGCAATATCTTTCATTTCTTCATAATCTTCTGGATAAGTATTTACTGTTTTTATTTCAAATGTATCTCCACCAATAGCTTGATTTATATAATTTGCTATTGTTTGAGTATTACCTGTTCTTGAATAATATGCAATTAAAATATTATTTCGCTGTGTTATTGTACTTTCAACTTCCTCTGTTTCATTTTTTACAACATTTTCTATTTGTTTATCTTGATTATTTGATTTATTTAAAACTGAAAAACCTAAAATAACTCCTATTGCTAATACTATTAAAACTATTACTACTATTTTTTTCATACCATTTCCTCCTAATTATATTTTAGAGTTTTATGAAATATTTTTATTAAAGATTAAATAACATTGTCGCTATATTAAAGAATACTAATACTGATAGAGCATCTACAATCGTAGTAATTAAAGGTGCTGCCATAATTGCTGGATCTAGTTTTAATTTTTTTGCAATTATTGGCAATACACATCCTAATAATTTTGCAATAATAACTGTACAAATCAATGTAACTCCAACTACAATTGCTATTTTTACATCTTTATATTGTATAATTATCCTTATGGAATTTGCTATTGCTAAGAGTATTCCAACAACAATTGCAACTCTTGTTTCTTTCCATATTACTTTAAGAATGTCTTTTGTTGTAATTTCTTTTGTTGCTAGTCCTCTTATTATAAGTGTAGAAGTTTGTGATCCACAATTTCCTCCTGTATCCATTAACATTGGAATAAATGCTACTAATAATGGTAATGTTGAAATTGCAGATTCATAATTTTCTATTACTCCTCCTGTTATCATAGCTGAAAGCATTAAAACTAATAACCATACAATTCTGCTTTTTGCATGTTTAAACACACTTGTTTTCATATATGAATCTCCATCATCATCTGGAGTTATAGCTGCCATTTTTTCAAAATCTTCTGCTACTTCTTCTTGTAATACATCAATCGCATCATCTATTGTTATTATACCTACAAGTCTATTTTCTTGATCTACAACAGGTAGGGCTATATAGTTGTATTTATCAAAAATTCTTGCTACTTCTTCTTGATCTTCCAATGTATTAACTTTAACAACATCTATATCCATTATGTCTTTAATTAGTTTATCTCTGTCTGCTATTAACAAATCTTTAATATCTATAATTCCTAACAATTTTCTATCAACTGTTAATACATAACAGTTATACACTGTTTCTTTTTTTAATGCCTTTTGTTTAATATATTTAAAAGCATCATCTACAGTCATTGTCTCTTTCAAATCAATAAACTCTGTTGTCATAAGACTTCCAGCTGTATCTTCTGGATATTTTAAAAGTTCATTTATAATCTTTCTATCTCCAGCTTTCGTATTTGTTAATATACGTTTTACAACATTTGATGGCATTTCTTCAATCAAGTCAACTGCATCATCCATATAAATCTCATCCATCACGTTTTTTATTTCTTTATCTGTTAGATAGCTAATTAGTTCTTCCTGATCGTCATGTTCCAATTCTACAAATACTTCTGCTGCTTTTTCTTTTGATAAAAGTCTATAAATTATTATCACTTTTTCTTCTTCAAGTTCTTCAAAAATATTCGGAAAATCAGCACAATTTATAGTTTTCAAAAATTCTTGTAAATCTTTTAAATTTTTGTTGTCAATAAAACTTGTTATATCTTCAATAATTTTTTCTAAATCCATGCTATTCCCTCCTATTTAAAATATATTTTTTCATTTGAGAATATAATCACTAATTAGAACTCCTCTAAATTATAATATAAATAAAAACTCTTTTCAATATTTTCTACTCCTTTTTTTGTTGCGATTTTACGTTTTTTTTAGTATAATATAAACACGTTTTTTTAAATACTTGTATATAGAGGTGATAATATGCTAACATTAGATAATGTTTATAAAGCTTCCAGAGTTCTTAAAGGTGTAATACGTCAGACTGATATGATTTATGCACCAAATATAAAAAAAGGAGCAAATATTTATTTAAAAACTGAAAATCTTCAAGTAACAGGTTCTTTTAAAATCAGAGGTTCTTACTATAAAATAAGTCAACTCTCTGACAAAGAAAAAGAAAATGGTGTTATAGCTTGTTCAGCTGGAAATCATGCTCAAGGAGTTGCCCTTGCTGCTACAAAAAATGGAATTAAAAGTATAATTTGCTTACCTGACGGTGCTCCAATTTCTAAAGTTGAAGCAACAAAACGTTATGGTGCTGAAGTATGTATGGTTAAAGGTGTATATGATGATGCATATAATAAAGCAATTGAACTTAGGGATAAAGAAGGATATACTTTTATTCATCCATTCAATGATCCAGATGTAATTGCTGGACAAGGTACTATAGGTCTTGAAATTATAGAACAACTTCCAGAGGTTGATATTGTTGTTGTTCCAATTGGTGGTGGTGGACTTATTTCTGGAGTAGCATATACAATAAAACAAATCAATCCAAATTGTAAAGTATATGGTGTACAATCAATAGGTGCTCCAAGTATGGATACTTCTATAAAAAAAGGAAAAATAACCACCCTATCAAAGGTACAAACTATAGCAGATGGTATAGCTGTTAAAACTCCTGGAGACTATACTTATGAATTAGTAAAAAAATATGTAGATGGAATTATTACCGTTACAGATGATGAAATAGCATTAGCAATTCTTACATTACTTGAACAACAAAAACTTATTTCAGAAGGTGCTGGTGCAGTTCCAGTTGCAGCTGTTCTAGCAAATAAAATACCTGATACTAAAGGTAAAAATGTATGTTGCCTTGTATCTGGTGGAAATATTGATGTTACTATTTTGTCAAGAGTCATAGAACGTGGATTAAAAATGGGTGGAAGAAAAGCAAATATTACTATTGCTCTTTCTGATAAACCTGGCCAACTTTCTGATGTTTCTAGAATAATTGCTCAAACAGGAGCAAATGTTACAAGTGTAAGCTATGATAGCACAGACTTAGATATGAATATAACTGATTGTTATTTAAGAATAAATGTAGAAACAAGAAATTTTGATCACATTAATACAATTAAGAAAGCTCTTAAAGATGAGGGTTTTGAAGTTTTTGAATAAAGAGGAGATGTTTAATTATGGAATATATTTCAACAAAAAATGCACCAGATGCTATTGGTCCATATTCACAAGCAATTAAAGCAAATGGATTACTTTTTACCAGTGGACAAATCGCTATCAACCCTAAAACAAACAGTGTTGAGGCAAAAACAATTGAAGAACAAACAACTCAAGTTTGTGAAAATCTTAAAGCAATTTGTGAAGAAGCAGGTACTAATATATCTAAAACAATTAAAACAGTTTGTTTTTTAGCTGATATAAATGATTTTGCTTCATTTAATGAAGTTTATGGAAAATACTTTACAGGAAAACCAGCTAGAAGTTGTGTTGCAGTTAAAGATTTGCCTAAAGGAGTTCTTTGTGAAGTAGAACTAATTGCTGAGTTATAGTAAAAAAATAGTAGTTTTTAAAACTACTATTTTTTATTATTTTATTTTTTCTCCTGTAATCACATAGACATATACATACTCATTAACAATTACATATAATTTACTTTCAATATCTACTTTTGTTTCATAATGAATAATATTGCATCTACTTTGCTCAGCAACATCTATTAAATCATCCAATGTTTTAATATTCATTACTTTTAAATTTTCTAAATTTGGTTCATTTGTAACAGTAACAATTAATTCCCTATAATATTTTAAAATACGTTTAATATTATCTTTATATCTTTTTTCTAATGTGTTTTTACCTTTTCTATTCCA
>CANQQC010000006.1 GCA_947625925.1 uncultured Clostridia bacterium
TAACATAAAAAGCTCTGTTATCAGATTTACGTGCAAAGCACTACATGTGTCATCTTTTTAATTTTTTAACAGTAAAATTTTAACAAAAAATTCTAAATTTGTCAAACATTACTATTTTCTTATTAAAGTATATTAGAAAAGCAAGTAATTGTAAATGCAAAGTGAACACCAAAATTGATTACTTGCCCTATTTATTGTAATTTAATTTTTTAAATTTAATTTCACTATTTTTTAATTTCATAGCCTTCAATTTATTAAATTTAATTGCTTTGCTTTGCAATAGCCAACTATTTGCAGATTCCCATATAGAAAAAGAACCAATAGTTGAAATAATTTCTAAAATTATAATATTAATTTTATCAGTTAATATTATTGAAAATATTATAAATACTATTCCTACAATTAACATTCCAACTTGTTTTGTTCTATTTATTTTTTGTTGTCTATTTATTAGAATTAACTGTTCATCACAATATTTTTTGAAAGAATTTTTAAATTTATTTTCATCTATTTCTTTCGCTGAAATTATTTCGATATCTTCTTTTTGCTTTATTGGAGTAATCTCTGATTTATTATTTATATAAGATATTAAATCTTCACTTAATGTTTCTTCAAATTTGTCAAATGGATTATATAATTCATTCTCATTATCTATTTTTATTTTCATATAATCATCTCCATAAATTACTATTTTTTTGACTTAATTATAGCAAATAAGCAAGTGATTGTAAACCAATCACTTGCTCTCAAATTTCTAATATACTAATATTTTAAAATAGAACTTTTATATATTCTCATTTCAAATATTTATCAATTTATAACAACTCATTAACATTCTTTACAAAAATAATACTCTCTACTAGATCACTAATTGAATATATTACCATAATAACACCTATAGTTAAAATTAAAGCTCCACTTTCTAATAACATATATAGGCCACCAATTATCATAAGGATTGATAATATTAGTGATAAACTCCATATATTTACTTCTACTCTATGTAGTTTAATTGATAAAGATAACCTTAAAAATCCACTGTATATTATCCATGCACCAATCATAATTCTAAATAAAGATTCTATTAATCCACTACAAGTTATTGTAATTAAACCAATACCAATAGCTATAATTCCATACAGTAAATCATAATTATAAAAATCGTAGTTTCCTTTTGCTATATAATAATTAATAATTTTAATTATTCCTATAACAATAAATAGTCCTCCTATTATATAAGATATTATTTTTGTGGCTGAATCAGGTTTTATTATCATAAAGATACCAATTAATGCAAATATTACAGATACTATTACATCTGTCCATCCTGTTTTTTTCAAAAAATCTTTCATCTTTTTCCTCCTATGTTTTAATTCTTTTTATTTTTTAATATAATTTTATCACAAAATGCAAGAAGTGCTGGTAATAACATTAAAATTAATATTGTAGAGCATATAGTACCTTCAGATATTGTTTTACAAATTTTAGCTGCAATTGCTGATGCAAAATTTGCAATAATTAAAGTAACTATAATTAGTATTGAGCTTGAAGTTAATATTGTATGAATTGATTTATTGTATGAATCTATTATAGCTTCTTTTATTCCTTTACTCTTTCTATGTTCAAGATAATATGATGTGTATAATATTGCATAATCTATTGTTGCTCCCATCAATATACTTTGGACAATTAATATGGATATAAAATAAACATTCTCTCCTGCAAATGATAGGATTCCCATTGTTAGATAAACTGCACATTGTATTGTAAGAACTAGTATTGTAGGTATAATTACTGATTTAAAAGTAAGTGCTACAACTATGAATATTACTACCATTGTTATAATTGTTATTAAGTTTAGTTCATCATTAAATGTTTGACTCATTTCATAAGCCATTGGCGAATTCCCAATTATATAAAAGTCTTTTAAATCTTCTCCTAACATATCTTTTAGTTTTTGTATAAATTCAAATGTTTCTGTTGACTCAGGAGCAAATTTTGTATTAATAACAATCCTTGAATATTCATCTCCAATTAGCAAATTCTTTGCATCTGCTACTGTTGTTTTTGCTTCAATTATATTATTTCTCATATCATTTTCAATAAAATCATTAAAGCGATCATCTTCTAAAATATTTTCATTTAAAAACTTAACAAATTCTTCAACTGTCATTTGCCATGTATCATCATATTGTTTGCAACTTCCATAGTATGTATAAAGAATTTCTACAATATTTTTATCTACGTCATCTGTCAAATTACTAATAATTGCAAACATTTCATCTGAAGTGTATTTAGTATTATTTATTGTGGCATTCATAATTCCATTAACAGTATTTAGTTTTGTTCTTTGTGTATCATCAAAATTACTTGAATACTCAGCATTATTCATCACATCATTTAATAAAAATTCGATAAACTCTTTTAATGATAATGTTGGATTGGTATTTATATATTTAGAGCTATACAAACCATATAACAAATCTAAATCATTCTTATTTATACTTAATAATGTAGACAACTCTCCACTATTGTATTTTTTGTTATTCATTACTCCACTCATAATTGATTGAATTAAGTTCAAGTCTTTAATAGTACTAATTGATATTCTGTTTGCAAGTACACTATCATTTTTATGTGTTAACACAAAGCTAACAAATTCTTGTGGGTCTAATTTTGTATTGTTTTGAGTTGATACATATAATGTATAAACATTTTTTGTGCTTTCACTATTAATTCCAATAGTTTGAGCAAACTCGTTATAGCTATACTTCCTATTATTGATACTACTTGTCATAATTGTTGATAATAATTTAAGTTGACTCATTGTCGCTTCATCCATATTTTTTGCTTCACTACTATTTAATACTAATTTAACAAATTCGTTAGGTGTAGCTGTCCAATTATTTATATTTCCTGTAGTATAATTAATTAAATTATATAGTTGATAGATTTGTTTAACGTCAATTCCAAGCATTTTTGAAATTTCTTGTGCTGTATATTTAGTTTTGTCATTAAGCAATTCTGGATGAGTTGCTAATAGTTTTTCTATCCCTGTTGTATCCATTCCATTTAAATAATATTTGTTTGTTTTTAAGTTATTTACATTATTTATAATTTCTAATATTGTATACTTGTTTTTATTTTTCTCATTAAGATATTTTAAAAGCAAACCTTGGTTAACTTTTGCCCTATCTATTCCTAATAGATTAGCTAATTCTTTATTATTCATTTGTTTATTAATTATGTTCAAATCACTATACTTTGATAATAGTTGTATATTAGAAATTGTTGCATTATCAAAACTATTTGCATAATTACTATTTTTTAATACATCGTTTAATACAAAGTTTGAAAATTCTGAAATTGACATTTTTACATCTATATCATTTACTAAAATATAATATTTATATAGTTCGCTCATTGTATTATTGTCAATTCCAAACAATCCAGCCATTTCGCTACTTGTCATTTTCTTTTGCAGTGTTTTCTTATTAGTAAATTTTATTAAAGTATTTAACTTGCTTCTACTTTCATTATCAATTTTAGCTGAATAAGTTTCATTTGTCAAAACATCTTTGTTCATAAAGTTAATGAATTCATTTATACTCATTTGCATATTGTTATTTTTAGAAAGATAATATATTAAAATGTCATCTATCTTGCTTTTATCAATTCCCAATACTTCTGATATATCAGCCGAAGTTCTTTTTTCATTAATAGATTTTATTGAGGTAAAGTTTTTTAACCTTGAAATATTATTTCTGACTTCATCATCTATATTTTCACTTACTTTTTCATTTTTATATGCTTCATTTTCAATAAAGTTTACAAATTCTTCAAATGTAAGCACATTATATTTATCTTGGTTATAATAATCATAATACAAAATTTTCAATAGGTAATCTTCTACATCAATATCTTCTCCTAAATCATTTAATTTTTCTTTTAGTTTATCATAAGTTAATTTTTCATTGATTGTATTTCCATAACCTAATACTTCGTCTACCTTATCAAGATTTTCAATATCTTTTAAATATTTAAAAATTTTGTCTTCGTCCTCATTTTTATATATAATAGCAATTTGGTTGTTTTCATTAAATACATCTGCTATTTGATCAGATTTAGTTTCAGTATAATCAATCCATAAGTATCCTTTTAACAAAAAACTTCCAACAAATATTATCAAAAACATAGGTACTGCAACATATCTAATTTTATAACTAAATTTTCCTAATGCATTCAATTTAATTTTAGGACTTCTTTTCTTTGTTTTTGTAATCCATTTATCGAACATCAAGATTAATGTTGGTAATACAAAGAAAATACAAATCAAACTAAATAGAACACCTTTTGCTAATACAAATCCTAAATCTTTTCCAATTTTAAAACTCATAAATACTAATGCTAAAAGTCCCGCTATTGTTGTAACAGAACTACTTGATATTGCTTGAAGTGCTTTATATAAAGCATTTTTCATTGCTTTAACTTTATCTTTTTCCTCTTCTTTTTCTTGGTTATACCTATTCATTAACATAATTGAATAATCCATAGATAATGCCATTTGTAATATTGCTGCTATTGAATTTGTAATATGTGATACATCTTTAAACATTATATTTGTTCCCTTATTTAGAACCACTGCCATTAATATTGAAGTTAAAAACAAAAATGGTTCTACATAAGAATCACACATTATAAGTAAAATAACTAAAGCACTTGCAACTGCAAGAACAACAATCCATAATGGCAATACACTTTTATTTGTTTCAGATACATTTCCACTTGTATATATAGTATAATCCTTATACTTTTCTGTTACTTGATTATATACATCTGTTGCCTTTTTTGAATCTGACTTATCGTCTACCGTAATTACATATAAAGTATAGTTTTCTTTGTTATAATCTTCATTATCTTCATATTCTACAGATTCTACTCCATCAATTTCTTCTAATTCTGTTTTAATATTTGCTTTTTCTTCACCTACCAGATTTTCAAACATTAAATTTAAAGTACTTGTTTCAGTTTCTGAAAATTCCTTTTCCATAATATTCATACCTATTCTTGTTTCAGAAGTATCTGGTAAATATTTTGCAATATCATGATTAATTTTTACTTTTGATGACAATATTGCTGAAATTATTGTAAGAATAATAAATAAAATCAGAATAAAATGTCTTTTATTTATTATAAAATCTGTAATTTTTCTCAAATAGATCACTCCTTTCTTTTTAGGCTGCATTATATTATACTCTTTTTATGCTTTTTTGGAAGTATAAATTTTGCAAAACTGTCTAAATTTAGACAGTTTTATTAAAATTGTCTTTTTGTTTTGATAAAACTATGTTATAATACTTTATAAATTACATTTTATATAGAAAGGATTAATCTATGAAAGTAAAATGTCTAAATTCTTCTTCTGTAAAAACAAGAAATTTAATAAAGAAAACTTTTGCAGAATTAATTAATGAAAAAAAACAATTGAATAAAGTTACTGTTACCGAATTAGTTAAAAGAGCTCAATTAACTAGAAGTACATTTTATACTCATTATGACAATATATATGAAGTAGCTCAAGATTACCAATTGCAAACTATTGAACTTTTATGTAGCGAAAACTTGATGTTATATTCAAAACAAGATATTGAAAATTATTTTGATAATATTATTCAATGCTTAAAAGACAATGAAGAAACTTATAAATTGTTATTAGCTGCTGATGAGTCTCTTTTCTATTTAGAAAATTTAAAAAAAATTGCTAGTAAAAAAATTTATAGTGCTTTACAAAATATATACATAGATAAATATCTTGATCTTAATGTTTCTTTTCTTATGAATGGAATTTTAATGGAACTATTAAAATATTTCAGAAATGAAAGTAATTATTCTTTAGATGATTTATCACTTAACATGAAAAAGTGGTTTGAGAAATTATTTAATTAATTCTCAAACCACTTTTTGTAACTGAATAATGCTCTTAAAACATTCAAACTTTCCTTTTTTAATTATTTATCTTTAATTTTTAAAAGCAAATTAATTTTCATCAATCTACAATTACTTTTTTATTTGATGTTATAAATTTTTCAATATCATAAATTATAGGCTTATTTATTTCAAATAAATCTTCTGGTAAATTTTTTAAATCGAACCATTTTAATTCTTTTACTTCACCATCATTAAAAGATATATTTCCTTCATATTCTTCACATAGAAAAACATGATTTAAAACATATACTTCATCTTTACTTGGATATATATTAAAAAGTTTTTTCCCAGAATATATTCCCATTAAAACTGGTTTTATGGGAATAATATTTAACTCTTCTTTTATTTCTCTTAATAAGGCTTCTATGTATGTTTCTCCTGGTTCAATTCCGCCACCATGAATTGCCCATTTACCATTATCTTCTCTTTTTTGTAAAAGAATTTTTCCTTCTTTATATATTATTAGAGTTACAACAGGATTAAGCATTGCCATATGCCCAACTTTTTCTCTAATTTTTCCTACATAATCACTTTTCATTTTTACCTTCTAAACCTTATAATCTATAATTGTTTCTATCTGCTCTTTCATCAAATTCTCTATCAAAGTTTTCATTTTGATAAAACCAATCTGTTTTTTTATCTTTTGGATTTGCTATTCTTGCTTTATCCATCAACATATCTAATAGTACTGCTATTGGTAGAATAATCCCTATAATTGATAAAAATACTCCTAACATATTTTGTGCTGAAATAACTTCTCCACTAATTATAATCTTTATATAATTAAAAGCATCCATACCAAAATATGAACCATATGCTATCAAATATATAACTGCTCCTAATATTTTTCTTTTGATAATAAGTAATACACATAGTAATACAACAAAAATTAGAATAATTTCCATTGTACTATTAAATGGTACAATTCCTGCAAATCCTTCTGCTTCTGAACCAAAAGAACTAAATAAAGCAACTAATACTCTAAATGCCCAAAACATTAAAACGAACATCAACAACATCCATGTTGAAAAATTTTTCATCTGTTTTCACCTTCTCTATTATATTTTTTTAGGCGGATTAATATCCGCCTAAATTATTTTAATCTACAAAATCAAAATCATTTTTGAATTTTTCTTTAAATATTTCAAAAACTTGATTTAATATTGCTTCATCTTCTACACTTATATATGACTCTTCGTCATCAGCAGAATTATCATTATCTTCAATTTGTAATATTACTACTTCTCCTTCTTCTTCATCACCTTCATTTGTCATAGGTAGTAAAATTACATATTCTTCATCATTTAATTCTACTAAGTCTAAGAATTCAAATTTAACTTCATTTCCTTCTTCGTCCTTTAATGTAATGATATTATTAAGTTCTTCATTTTCATTGATGTTTTCGTCCATTTCATTCTCCTTTCTATATATTTATATTATATTCATAATAATAATAACTTATTTATTTAAATTTTGCAATGAATTCTTTTTATTTAAATATGTTTCTAAGATGTACTCAGCAGATATAGTATCAACTATATTCTTTTTTTTATTCTTATTTATATCTAAAAAGTTCATTGTTTTATGTGCTTCGACTGTTGTTAAACGTTCATCCATTGTTTCAATATTTATGTTGTTATATTTACATTTAAGTTTGTGTATAAACTTTTCCGTTATTTGTGCTCTTTCAGATTTTGTTCCATTCATGTTTAACGGCATACCCACAACTATTGTTTCAACATCATATTTTTCAAATATTTCATCTAATCTTTTTAATATAACTTTATCTGAGTTTTTTCTTTCAATGGTTTCAAGTCCTTGCACCGTGATATTTAAAGGATCTGTTATTGCGATTCCAACCCTTGCATCACCATAATCAATTCCTAATATTCTTTTATTATTCATCATCTATTCCTATATAATTTTTTACCATTTTTTCTAAAAGTTCATCTCTTTCAATAGCTCTAATTTTATTTCTTGCATCATTATGGCTTGTAATATATGTTGGATCTCCAGATAAAATATATCCTACTATTTGATTTATTGGATTATATCCTTTTTCAACTAGAGAATTGTATACTTCTTTTAAAGTTTCTTTTACTTTAGCATTTTCTTCTCTATATACTTCGAAACTCATAGTCTTATCAAATTCCATTTTTCATTCCTCCTTTAAATGTTATTTATATCGCTTTCATTTGGATCTGCATTGTCTATATATTCTTCTAGTTTTTTAAGAACTTCTTCCAAACCTGTTCCTTTATAATATGTTGAAATTACAAAGTTTAAAATTGGCTCAACATATTCTTCTTTCTTAACCTTTTCTTTTACTGGTGGATTGTTTTCTTCTGTAATATCACTTTCTGGTTCTTCTATTATTCCATTTAGTGTTATTTTTAATCCTTCAACATCTACTTTTAAATCATTTAAGAATTCTGCTACACTTTCTATTTCAATTCCAGAAAATGCAATTACAAATTTTGGTCCCATATATCTTATAAATATATAATCATCAGAGATGTTCTTCATAATATATTTTGCAACTTCTCTAACTACACTATTACCTAATTGTCTTGAGTTTTTAATATTGATACTTTCTAGATTAGTAATTTTAAACATACACATTGTTGATTTTGTATATTGATCTATAATCTTTTTTCCTTCTCCATATAAATATGCTTCGGATTGTAAACCTGTAAATAAGTCAGTTCTTACTATTGATTCTAATGTTCTTTGTTGAACTACAGATTTCAATACAGATACTATATTGTCTCTAATTACTTCCAAAACTGTTGTATCAACATTATCAAAATCATGTGGTGTACCACTTTCTAATATCCAATATCCAATATATACATTATCTATATATAATGGGAAAAATATCGCTGATTTTGCTCTTCCAAATTCTGATTGTTGATATGGCAATCTTTCTCCTTCTTTATTAATTGTAATGTATTTAGGAGCGGCTGTAGTAATACTATCTTTAAAAATATCAACATCTTGTAAACTTTTAAGTGCAGGCCAGTGTTTTCTTTCAACATTTGAAGCTTTTACTACATACTCTGTTCCATCAAAAACAACTATTGTTGAGTATTTGATTTCATACTTATCTATAAGTACTTCATTTATTTTTCTTATCTTATCATCTACAGACAAAGATTCTCCAATTGTTGTCATAAAATCTTGTACTACAGACAGGTTAGTTATTCTTTGTTTTATACTTGAAAATGTCTGCACTTTTTTATGAAGTCTAACATTATATACTAATAATATAAAAGTTAAACTCACAAGTGCTACCATTCCTACTATTACTACTACTGACACCTTTTTCCTCCTTAATTATATCCTAATAATTTCTTTTCATTTGATCTAAAGTACTATTTATACTTGGTGTAAATTCTCCTTTTTTGTTTCCACCATATGATTGAGGTGGTCTATATGCTTGTCCCCCTGTAAGTGGATAAACCATATTTGCTAATTCTTTTAAAGATTGCATAAATACCTTTGAATATCCTTTTAATGATATTTCACAATTGATTACATTTTCTAAATATCTAACATAAGTATCATCTTCAAATGGTATTGTAATATATTTTACTGTATTTCTATCAAACAATTCTGTCATATATGACATTGCTGGATCAGTATAATATGCCATTCCCCCAATAATTGTCTTTTCTTGAATTCCTCTTACTTTTACAGCTTTATTTATAATTATTCTTATTTTACTTTCTTCTAATATATTTTTAGATTTTAATTTTCTTAAGAAAGCTGTTAATGGTTGTATTGTTAATATATCTAAGCTTTGTACTAAATAAGTTTCTTGTGATTGCTTAAAATATCCTATTGGTGTATTAAAATCTGTATCTATTAAAATCAATGAATAATTTCTTACTAAACCTTCTAAGATGTCATCTACCATATCTATTTTTTCATCTTCATCAGGTAAAGCAGTAAATACTGTTAAATTTTTATTAGCCTTAATTCCTTCTGGTTGTCTAGTTATTAAACTATCAAAACTTGTTCTTGCTACTTCTCTTAAAGATTCTTCATTTTTTGTATAGATATAATATGAATTTCTATTTGTTGTTGTATCTAATATAGCTGTTTTTATACCCATTGAAGATGCTAATTCTGCTAAATTATTAACTATAAATGATGTTCCATTTTTACTTGTTCCTAAGAATGAAACTATTTTTTTATCTGGTGTTAATAAACTTGCGATATCTATAGTATTAACATATTCATTTCTACTCTTATTCTTTCTTGCTTCATACTCATCTTCATAACTATCTTGTCTTACTGGTTCTGGAGCAGTATATGAAGGTGGTGTATAATTAGAAGATTCCCCTTGTCTTACACTACTATATCCTGGTGAAACTGGTCTTGGTTCTTCTTGTCTTACTTCTTCAAATCCAGGTAGTACTGATGAGGTTTCTTCTTGTATTACTTCTTCTGGTTGTTCAGGTTGTAATTCATTTTCAAATCCAGGTAATACATTTTCTTCTTGTTTTGTATAATTATTATCTTCTATACCTGGTAGTACAGAGTCCATATCATCTTCAAATCCAGGTAATACATTTTGTTGTTCAACTGTTAATGGTTGTCTTTCTTCTGCTAAAGGTTGTATTATTGGTTGAGTATTTTGAAGTGGCTGTATTACTGGTTGTGTAGGGTTAGCTACTTCTTCTGGAACAGGATTTTTTCTTGGTCTTCCTCTTCCTCTTTTTACTTTTGGCTCTGTTGGTTCTACTGCTACAGGATTTTTTCTTGGTCTTCCTCTTCCCCTCTTTTTTACAACTTCTTTATTTTCATTTTGTTTTGGTTCAACTACTGGTTTCACTGTATTAACAGATTCTACCTCATCAATTTGTTGTGTTGACTCATATGTTTGTGCAGGTTGTTCTAATCTAACAGGTTCCTTTGGTTGCGTTGGTTCAACTTGTTTAGGTGTTTGATAGAACTCTGCTTGTGATTCAGGTTTTGGTTTTGGTTTTATTGAGCTAATAGGTGTTACTGTTTCCATTTTATGCTCTTCTTTTTGAGGAACATAGAAACCAGGCTGAGGTGTAGGTTGCTCAATATTTACATTTCTTTTAACTTTTGCTAATTTTTTTACATCATTCATATTTACTTCTGATGGAATAACAACTGGTTTTGACATTACACTCTTTTTTACTTTTGGTTTCAACAATTTTGATGTTGGTCCATCTACTTCTTCTTGTTTACCATGTTTTCTTAAATCATCAGAAATCATATTGTTAAATGACATAACTTTTTGATACTTAGGTGATTTTTCCTCTAATACTGCTCTAACATTTAATGGTAAAACTCTACTAATTACACGTAATTGTTTGTCATTATATTGTTCAGCTATATTATCGAAACTCTCTACAAATTGTTCTTCATTATTTCCTAGTTTCTTATAGTGTGCTAAAATATTTTGTATTTCTACTTCACTAACGTCACTTTCACTTTCTGGTGCATAATTCACTTCTTCTGAATCTATTTTATAATAATCTTTCGCTTCTTTTTTTGTACGTGGTCTATTTAATAATCTGCAGACCTCTTCCACGCTTCTATCAGAACCTAATAAAGCATTATATATACCAATTCCAAATAATTTCACTAAAATTTGTTCAGATTTGTTTCTTCTATCTGAACAAATTAAAATAATCGGTATATCTTCTCCTCTACCACTAGATGCCTCATCACTTATACTATCTAATTTATCAAATATAAATTTATCAATTTGGTCATATTGAGAATGAGTGAAAGCTTCCAAATCTTCACTTATTACTATTCTATCATATGTTTTATCTTTTTGTATTTCTTTTAAAATTGCATTAAAGTAATAAACATTTTTGCTTGATATAATTTGTTTATATTCAGCTTGATATTTCTTCACAATTGACTCTGAAACTTCTTCGTTACTTATAGCAAATAATACTTTCATTTGTTACCCCCTTCCAAATTTTACAAACACTGCAAATGCTAGTGGTAATACTTGGCATATTACTAATACAGTTATAAAGGTTACTATCAATCCCATACCTTTTTCTAAAGTGTCCAATTTTCTGATACCTATTACATATTGATGAATTGCACCTATTGCAATTCCTAAAAAGCAAAATGGTATACTGTATATTCTTATAATATTTAATATGTATGCTGTAACTCCATATGCATCTGAATTGTATTTCTGCTTATAATCTTCAATTGATTTTGTTTCATCTTTTTTTATTTCAATCAATTTACCTTCTACTTCATTAGATAACAAAGAATTTTCAACTGCTTGTACTTTGTTAGTTAATGAAAAAACAGTCATAATTATTATCATTAACAAAGAAATTATTGCTACTTTTTTCATGCTTTGCCCCTTTCTTTACCTAGTTTTAGTAAAGTTTTTATTACTCCTATATCATACAATAACTTTGAAAAAATATCAAGTTCTTTATTGAAAATATATACATTTATTGAATTGTATTTTTTACAACTTATTATACAAATATTGCATGTGTTGATAAACTTTATTTGCCCAACCTTTATCAGAAGCATATCTTGTGTTAACTCCCGTTAATGTAGGGCTATTATAATAACTTCCAGTAGCAGTTTCGTCACCATAAATTTTTGTTCCAGCTGGATTCAAATAATACTTAACTAAGACTCTTGCTATCAAGTCTATACTTTCTGAATAACTTGTAAAATTATATGCTCCATTGTATGGATTAGAATCATATGCTCCATATCCAAATAAATTCTTCTTATTATTAGCAATCTTTGAAGTTCCCCATGCACTTTCATGTATAGCCATTGCTGCTACAAAAACTCCATTTATATTATATTGTTCTTCTATGTAATAAAAATATTGTGCATTATCTTGCAAAACATTATTTGTATCTTTATTGTCAGATAAAATCTTTTTAAATTGATCTATTGTTAACCCACTAGGTTCATTTAATTTCATATCAAAATTAAGCTTAGCAATTAACTGTTCTTTAGGTTTTTCTTGTTTATTTGTATTTCCAGAAGCATTTGCTTTTTGTTGTAATTCTTGATTAGGATTTATGTATGTAGTACTCTCACTTTTTACCCAACCTTTTACTCCTTTTGAAGAAATGCTATACCAATCTCCTTGTATATCTATAACTTTTAAAGCATCTTCTTTTTGTAAAGAAGCAATTTTTTGAGCAGATTCATCTGGTTGTAACATAACAGATATTCTTTGGGCTGTAACATATACAGTATCTCCTACTTTAACAGTATAATTACTTGTATAATTTGCTCCTCCTATTTCTACTATTTTGTTCATTGAAGCTTTTGTAATTTTAGCACTAATTTGCTCTTCAGATATTACCTCTTCATTTTCATCATATATTTTTTTTATTATAAGTTCTTGTTTTCCAATTCTACCCTCTTGTACAACTTGAGACATTCCTTTAGGTAGTTTGGGATTTGTTTTGTATTTTGTTAAATATTCTAAATCTACTTCTTTTTTTTCAATTTCTTCTCTTTTATTTTCTCCAATATTTTTATTAATTATTGAATCTAAATCTATGTTTTGTGCATTACTTATTATTACATCCTCTTTATTTATCTCTTCTTTACCATAGGTCTTACTATTTTTCAACTGTACAAAATAAACCTGTGTTGTATATATTAGAACAATTATAATAAATGGCAAAAACACAAGTTTTTTACTTTTAATCTTGACTTCTTTTTTTACTGCATTTTTCTCTTTAGTTTTCATCTCTGTATCACCTGTCTATATTTTATCTTTTATGCTTATTTTTGTCAATGAATTTATTTGGTAATTATATTACTTGATTTTATTGCATTTTTATAATAAAATGAGCATATTATATTATATATAATAATTGGAAAGGACAAGCCCATAAAATGGAAAATAATTCAAAAGAAAAAGAAAAAGGTTTAAATAAAAAGACATATATTTATATTATAGTTTTAATAGTTTGTATAATTATTCTATTACTAATTTCTATTAGTATATATAAAAGTTTTAATAAAAAAACATCATTTGAAAACACCTCTTTGAATTTTGCTAAAAATAACGAAGAAACAATTTTTAGTATTGATAAATGCACTTTCTTTAGTGGTGTAGATACAAAAAATAAAGCAAGTTCTATTTCAAATTTTACTATTGAAAACTTATACCAATATACAGATATGGCCTTTTTTATAAATAATCATAATACTGAAAATAATATGGAAAACACTTTAAAATCTGTAAGCATATCAAATATCCAATATACTAAATCACCTAAACTAGGTGAACCATCAATATATTATAAAAATTTTAATAACTTTACAAAAAGTGAAATAGAAGAATCAAATAAAATTGAAGATTACTTGAATTTTGAAGTTTCTTCAGAAGATACATTAGATTTTGATACTCCCTCTATTTATAATAATTGTGCAAGTCCTATAGTTCTTTCATATGTTAATAGTAATATAAAAACAGATTATACTTTTACAGATACTAGCACTCCTATTACATATGATGGAACATTGCTAAACAGACTTAATATCAATTTATCTTTACTTGAGTGTTCTATATCTTTTGATGTGTATATAACAAATAATTTAGATCAACAATTTAAAACAACTGTAAATTTAGATATACCTCTTCAAAGTAAAGATGATAACTCTTCAATATATGATGGAAAATATTTATACAAAGTAGATACAAACTACATATTTTATAGATACCAATAAATTTAGGAGGAATTTATGAAAAAAGAAGAATTAACACATGCTCAACAATTAGCAAAAAAATATCATAAAACTGAAGAAGTAACAAATTTTAAAGATATGCTATATCGTTCTGCACAAATTTTTAAAACAAGAACTGCTTTTAAACTAAAAGATAAAACAGGTTCAATATATCGAATTACATATGAAGAGTTTAAAAATGATGTTGTCAACTTAGGAACATATCTAATTAAATATGGTTACCTTAACAAGAAAATTTCAGTTATAGGTGTTAATTCATATAAATGGTGTGTTTCATATCTTGCTGCAAGTATTGTAGGTATTGTAGTTCCTATAGATAAAGAACTTCACCCAAATGATATTATAAATTTTATGAATGTTTCAGAAACTTCTTTAATTCTTGGGGATAAAAAAATATTAACTAACATAAAGAAAGAAGAAAACTTTAAAAAATTAAAAAATAAAGATACACGTTTTATAGATTTTAATAAAGAATTTATTTCTTTTTCAACAAAAGGTCAAGAACTTGTGGATAACGGAGATAATTCTTTTGATAAGATAAAAATTGATCCTGATGAAATGAGAATTTTACTTTTTACATCTGGAACAACAGGAAATGCTAAAGGTGTTTCCCTATCACAAAGAAATATTTGCTCAAATGTTTTATCTACATATGGAATTGTAAAAGTTAGAAGAAGTGACTTATTCTTTTCTATTTTACCATTACATCACACATACGAATGTACACTAGGATTTTTACTACCTATCTATAGCGGTGCAAGTATTGCTCATTGTGATGGTCTAAGATATATTTCTCAAAACATGCAAGAGTATCATCCTTCAGTTGTACTTTGTGTACCTTTATTACTAGAAAATGTTCATAAAAAAATAATAAAAAGTTTAAATACTTCATTACCAGAAAAGTATAGAAAAAAAGATGGAGAAAATCCATATCCATATCTACCTTTCTATTTAAAACCTATTGTTAGAACAAAAATCAAAAACACTTTAGGTGGAAGACTTCGAGTATTTATTGTTGGTGCTGCTAGTGTAAATCCTATGATAATTGATGATTTTGAAAAGCTTGGTTTAAATTCATTGCAAGGTTATGGTCTTACAGAATGTTCACCTCTTGTTGCTGGAAACACTGACTTTTTCCAAAGAAGTGATGCTGCAGGACTTCCTATTCCTAATGTCAAGTATAAAATATATAAGCCAAATAAAGAAGGTGTTGGTGAAATTATTGTAAAAGGACCTAATGTTATGCTTGGTTATTATAACAATGAAGAAGAAACAAAAAAAGCAATTAGAAATGGTTGGTTTCATACAGGTGATTTAGGTAGAATAGATGAAAATGGTTATCTATATATCACAGGAAGATTAAAAAGTGTTATAGTTACAAAAAATGGTAAAAATATTTATCCTGAAGAAGTAGAATATTATTTAAACCATGATCCACTTGTTAGTGAATCACTTGTTTCAGGTATCAACAAAAAAAATGATGACATATATATCAATGCACAAATTTATCCAGATATTGAGGCTATTACAGAACGTTTAAAAGGAGCTGTTCCTACTAAAGAAGAAATAAAGAAAATGATTTCAGATGTAATTTCTAAAGTTAATAAAAAAATGCCTAATTACAAACATATAAAAAGCTTTGTTATTAGAGATAAAGAATTTGAAAAAACAACTACTAAAAAAATAAAAAGATATGGAAATAATCTAAAAAATAAAGAATCATAATTTTAAAATTATGATTCTTTTTCTATCTCTATATCCTTAACTGCAGGTGCTTCAATTACTTTACCATCAAATGTAAATCTAGATCCATGACATGGGCAATCCCAAGTATTATCGGTACTATTATAGGAAAGTTCACAACCAAGATGTGTACATGTAGGATTGTTAGGTTTTTTTAACTTTTTGACAACTATTGATTCCATTGCTTCTTTTAACATATTTTTTACTTCTTCTGAATTCTTTATAGGTTCAACTCTTGTTGCTTTAAATATTTCTGAATAAATATTTTCTTTTTCTAAAATTTCATCAGTAATAATATTTGCTGCAATATTGCTTGATGTCATTCCCCATTTATTAAAACCTGTTGCAACATACATATTTGGAAGCAATTTAGAAAATTCTCCTATATATGGAATCTTATCTAATGTTATACAATCTTCTGAAATCCATCTATTTAATATTTTACAATTTGGATACATACTATATGCTAATTCCTCTAATGGTCTATATCCATCTTCTAATTCTTGTTTACCAGTTTTATAATCATATCCAACAATTAGTAATAATTTTTTTGTTCCTTCTTGTATTATTCTAAAAGAGATTGTTGGTGCTTCACTACTTATATATATCCCTTCTTTTAATTCTTCTTTTGTATCTATTACTATTGCATATGATGAAGACTGATACATTTTAATAAAATAATAACCAGGAAAAATCTTTATAGGATATCTAGTTGCCATTACTATATATCTAGCTTTTATTTTATTATTTTTTGTAAATACCCAATAATTATTTTTTTCTAGTTTTGTATCTACAACTTTCGTATTTTCATAAATTTTTCCTCCATTTTGTATAATTGCTTTGCATAAACCATAAGCATATTTTATTGGATGAAATTGTGCTTGATCTTTAAATTCAATAGCACCTTTAATTTCTAAAGGCAGTTGTATCTTATTTTTAAATTTAGATTCTTTTCCAATCATATTTGTAGCTTTAATTTCTTTTTGTATTTTTTGAACATCTTCATCTTTTCTTGTAAAAACATACGAATTTTCTTTTTTAAAATCACAATCTATTTTTTCTTCTTTTATTATTCTCTCTATTTCCTTTATTGCCATTTCATTTGCATTTAAATATTTTTTTGCATATTCTTGTCCTTGTGATTGAATTAGATAATCATAAAATAATCCATGTTGACTTGTTATTTTTCCTGTTGTATGTCCACTTGTATGACTACAAATTTTATCTTTTTCTAAAATTGCTACATTCATTCCTAATTTAGTTAAATAATATGCTGTTGAAATTCCTGTAAGACCTCCTCCTATTACACAAACATCTACTTCAATATCTTCATTTAATTTATCATATTCTTCTTTTTTATCTATACTCTCCTCCCAATATGACTTCATACCATATTCCTCCTTTTTTATTTAGTATAGACATTTTTGATTTTATACATACAAAACATTTATTATATTAAAAAAAACTTAAATAAGAATTTAATTATTCTCATTTAAGTTTTTCTTTTTATTTTTTAAAACCAATCTTTATTTTCTCTTTTAATGATAATTCTATTTTTCTAGGATTATCTATATCAATACTTTTATTTTCCAACACTAGCTTAGGATTTATTGTTGTCAATTCTTCTAGTTTTTCTTTTCCAACAATTTTTTCTATTTCATTTAAAATCCTAGGTATGTTTTTATATACTGTTCCAGCTCTATGTACATCACTTCCCAGAAAATGTACCATGTCATTTTCTAGCAACTTTTTAGCAATAATTCGGGCCTTATCTTGATATTGTCCAATTATACTTCCATAGTTACATTGCATAAGTACTCCTTTTTCAATTAAATCATAAATCAAATTTGGATCTTTTTGAACATAACTATACCTTTCTGGATGTGCTAAAATTGGTCTTAGTTTTTGTTGTAACATATCGTATACAACATCAAATATATTTAAAGGTTTTGTATTTAAAGGCATTTCAAATAATATATAGTTTGTACCTTTAATAGTTGTAGCTTTTTTCTCTTCAATTAACTCTTTTATATTATTAGATAAATATACTTCATTTCCTAAATGTAATGTAATATTTTGACTTCTTTCTTTTAGTTTTTCATTTATTGCTTTTATCCATGTTTCTCTTTCAGCTACATTTGATTCATAATAACCTTCGATATAATGAGAAGTAGAGATTATTGTGTCAAACCCTACTTCTTCTGCTTCTTTTATCAATTTAAAAGTTTCTTCTACATTTCTTGCTCCATCATCTATATTAGGCAATATATGTGAATGAAAATCAATCATGTATTATACCTCTTTCTTTTATTACATATCTCCAAGTTTTTTCTTTTCTTTGTCTAAATAATCATTTATTTCTTTTAAAATATCATCTTGTTTATTATATGATGATAAATCATCTTCATCCTCTTGTTCAAATCTTTGTCTTTCTCTAGCCTCTTTAAGTTCTTTTTCTTTATATAATTGTGATGCTTTATTCTCTATTCTTTTCTTTTTTCTTGAATTTGTAGTATTTGCTCTTTTTGTATTTCTTTTCTTCGTTGTTTTTGAACTACTATTCTTTTTGTCTGTAGAACCATAATAATATGATTGTTCATATTTTTTAGTAGAAATAGGTACTTTATTTACAACAACACCTGCAATTTTTCCATCTACATTTTGTATACTTGTTATAACTCTTTGTAAGCTTTCTTTTTTTGTTTCTTCATGAGCAGTTACAATAACTGTAGAATCAACAATTCTAGAAAGAATTACTGAGTCAGTAACAAGCTCACATGGTGTACCATCAATTATTACTATATCTGCTAGTTGTTTTAATTCATCTAAAAGTTTTAACATATTAGATGAGATAAGTAATTCTGATGGGTTTGGTGGTATGTTACCTGCTGCCATCAAGCATAGATTTTTTACTTCAGTTCTTTGAATATATTGAGTTACATTTTTTGTACTTATTTCATTATCATTATCATATATTCCAGATAAATAATTAGAAAGTCCTGGTTTTGGTAGTGCACCAAAAATAGTATATTGTCTTCCTTTTCTCATATCTGCATCAACTAAAATAACTCTTTTCCCAGCTTGTGCAAAAGTAACTGCTAAGTTAGCAGATATCCAACTTTTACCTTCACCTGGTGTTGTTGATGTTACCAATAAAGATTGCAATTTTTTACTAGTATTCATAAATTGAATGTTGGTTCTTAATGTTCTAAACACTTCTGAAATAGGAGATTTTGGCTCTCTATGCGCAATTAATTCTTTTTTCATATCTATCTGCCTCTCCTTTCATTGTCTAGATTATATATTGGAATTGAAACCAAAACAGGTATATTAAAGTTTTCTTCAATTTCTTCTGCTGACTTTATAGTTGTATCCAACATATTTGCAATTAAAACATACATTATGGCAATAACTAAACCTATTGCAGCAAATATTAAAACATCTTTTATATGATTAACATTAGATGGAGCACTTGGTGTTTCAGCTTCATCTACTACATGTACGTTATTTATGTTATAAAATTCTTCAACTTTTTCGGTAAAAACTTTTGCTATTTCATTTGCTATTTTTTTAGCATTTGCTGGATTTATATCTGTAACTGATATTTCTATAAGCTCTGTATCTTTTACTGAACTAACAACAATATTTTTCTTTAATTCCATTTCATTTATATCAATGTTTAAGTTAGAAATAACTTGTCTTAATACATTTTTACTTTTTACAAGTTCACTATATGTTGAAACTAATTTAGAGTTTAGTGTAACATCATTTGCCGTAATTGAATCAGTAGTTTGTCCATTTAACCCTGCTGCTTGTGCACTTTCTTCTGATTTTGTTAATATTAAATCTGTTGCTGCTGTGTATACGGGTGTAACAAAACTTATTGTATATATAACTCCTATCGCTATAAATATTGCTACAATCAATATTATTTGTATTTTACTTTTCCAAAAAACATTAAATAACTGTTTTAAATCTAATTCTTCCATTATACTCTCCTTTTTATTTTAGCTTATGTGTACAATATAAATTTACTATTATTTTATCATTTTGTCAATAAAATAATTATCTTTCTTCTTCATATTTTATACTATCAATTATATTTCCTAGAAGCACTAATACTAATCCAATTCCAATAAATATATATCCATAGTTTGATACTTTATCAACAATATTATTCAAAATTTCACGTAATGAATTTGAGATTGTATTATTTAATATTGTTATTGTATTTATTTTAATTTTTGAATTAACAAAGACATTAGCAACAACATTGAAAACACCTGATGAAATTGCTGCTACTCCAATACTTGAAATTCCTTTATATAATCTCTTATTACAAATAGCAAAAATAAATATTATATCTACCAACATAATTATTAGTAAAGCTTTTTTTGCCATTTGGGTATATTTCAATACTTTCATTACAACATTGTTTATATCTTGTTCGTATTGAGTATGTGACATTGTATTTGCATATTCATCACAAATTGTATTTATAAATGTTTCAACTGCTTCTTGATTAACATTTCCAACTCCTAAATTAGAAATTGATTGTTGAATATTATTATTTAAATTTGTTCTAATTTCAGTTACGTCAATTTCCTGATCAGTTCCATCATAAATATTACTTATTATTGTTATTACATCATCTTTTACTTTTTCTTCACTAATTATTTGAGTTAATGCACCCTCTTCTAATCCTGATTGTTGAGAATATTTTTCAAAATTAGATTCTAATTCTTGATATATTCCATTATAATAATTTGTTTCATCAAGTTTTCCTAATACATATTCTTTACTAAGAACTGTAGAAGAAGCTATATTAATGAAAGCAAACAATATAAAAGAAATTACAAGAATAATAATTAAAATATATCTTGCTATTAGTGGAAATCCTCTCATTTTTTGCTCCTTTCTATTTTTCTAACTCTGCATATACCACATATCTTTGTGTCGTATATCCAATATTTCTAAATGGATAACATGTATATATCATTAGAATTTCTTTTTCTTTTTGAATAGGTATTTTTTCAACTTCTGTTTCTTGTATAAGTTGCATGTCATATATCTTGTATTTAAACTCTCCATATGATGTTTTTATGATTATTTCATTTCCTTTTTGTAATTCTGAAAATCTTCTAAAAACTTTTTCAGAGTTGTGTCCCATATAAACTATAGATCCACCTTCACCTGGAAAATAACTACCACTTGAATGACCTACTCTTGCACCTTTTATTACCTCTAAGGTATCACCATAATATACTGGTAAATTTACATCTATTTTTGGTATTTCTATGGTTGCATATTGAGTACCATATTCAGGATAAGTCTTTATTCCTTCATCAAGTATTTTTAAATCACTTGTAGAATCTTTATTTTCAATATCTATAGATACTTTACTTATTAGTGAAACCACTTCATCTATTTGTTCACCAACCAATAGATATATTGCCCCAATTATAATTCCAGTAATAAAGAAAGCAACTATTACATTTATAATAGTTGCTTTTAGTATCTTTTTTAAATGATCATTATGCATTAGCTGCTAGTCTCTTTTTTGTTGCAACTGTTATTCCTGTTGCAGCTAGGGCAATTACTGCTACTGAAGCTATAACTACAGAAACATTGCTTCCTGTATATGGAAGTTTACCTGTGTTATCACCTGTAATTGATTCAACAAGTTTTCCATCTTTATATACATCAATTCCATCAGCTTTAAAATCTAATGTTACTCCAGCTATTTCCGCAGCTTGGTTGGCTAAATCTTTTAATTGATTTTTTACTGAAGTTGGTAAAGCTTTATAGTCCTTTGTTCCATTTTCAATCATAATTGCTTCTGCTTGTTTAGCTAATTCTAATATTTTATTACAATCAGCATCTGATAATGGATATTGAGCTAGATATTTTTCCATTTTAACTTTATCAGCTTGTTTCATTCCATATTCTTTACCAATTGCATATAATTCATCTGCCAAAGTATTTGATGTTGCAGCTTTTACAACTGTCATTGCTACCATAAGTATCATAACAGTTAAAATAGCTATTGTTAAAACTTTTTTCATTTTAATTCCTCCTTTTGTATAACTAATTGCATTATATCATTACTTTTTTTTTCTTGCAATAGTTTTTTTATATAAATTTAAAATTTTAATAACGATTTTTGGAATAAAAAGTCAAACTTTTTTATTCGTATTTTTTAACGAAAATTATTTAAGTTTTATACTTTTTGCTCTAATAAATGATCCTAATCCTGTAATTCCTATAACTACTATAGCAATTACAATCATATTTTCTAATCCTGTTTTTGGTAATGTAGAAACAGGTGTTGTATTTGGTTGCATTTCATCTTCATCTAACCCTTTACTTGGTACTGTATTTGCAGGAGACACAACTGTATTTTCCTTTGTTTCTCTTTGATTATCAACTACTTCAGGAGTTCCAGTAGTTTGATTATTTGTAGTCTCTTGAGTAGTATCATCATCCTCATTTCCATTATTAGTATTAGCTGTTTCCATTACAGTAATATTATCTTTAGATAAAGCTGTTGGTATAATTTGATCTAAATTTTCACTATCAGCTATATTGAAGTTTGTTAAAGAAACACTTCCAGCTGATCCTGCAGTGACTCCATCTTTTACTTTAAATACAAATTGAGCAATTGTAGTATTTGATGCACCTTCATCTACTAATCCAGATATCTTTTTTGTTGATTCAACATAACTTATGTCCCATCCACTTTGTCCTGTTATGCTTACAGACTCAAATAAATCTTCACTAAATTCAAGCGTCGCATCAAAAGACATTACTCCTTTTTCAGCTACTCCTGTAAATTTACCTAATTTTAGTAAAAATGTAACTTCTGAATCTTCTTGTTTTATTGTCGAAGGTCCTTCAAATGTTACTTCTACATCTGCTTCCGCCGCTTGTACTGGTTTCACTCCCACAACCATTACTAATATAAACGTAATGATTAGAAAGATTGAAATTAGTTTTTTCATCTGTTTCACTTCTTTCTACATAATATATTATTATTCTACCACAATTTTATTTTTACTACAATAAAATTAAGCTTTTTTTGTTTTACGTTTTTGTTACATATTTGTTACATTTTTGTAACAAAAGAAGTGATGCACAATCATCACTTCTTTAACTTTAGTTTTCAACAAATTCCTTTAACTCTTCTGGTGTTCCTAAAACATGAACTTTATCTACATTTACAATACTTATCCTAACTTCAAAATCGTTTTTTATCATATAATTATATAATGGAGCAATATATTTTTCATTCTTTTCTAAATTACTATCATCTATATAGTATTCATTATATATTTTTTCATAAAGATTTGCAGAAGAAAAGTAATATGCTCCTAATGTACAATTTTCTGATATTCTTTCTTTTTCTCTAACTTCAACAACTCTTTCTTTTTCATCTAACTTAGCAAAACTCCAGTGATCTCCTTTTCCATAAAAGCATGGTATAAATCCATCACCTTTAATATCCTCATATTTCATTTCATAAGGTTCAACATATGTATCGATATTATATATCATAATAGGTTTTTCTTTGTTTAAATAAGGTAAAGCTAACATACATGTTGTAGCTTGTCCATCTGTAAGTCCATCTATTTCAATAATTTCAAATTCATTTATTTTATATTTTTCACATTGTTTTGTTATAAATTCTTTTGAATTATCCTGTCTTTGAACAACAAATATATATTTTTCTACGTTTTCATTATATCCAATCAAGCTATCCATAGACCATTCAAATAAAGTTTTTCCTTTTGCTTCAATCATATATTTAGGAACTTTATAACCTGCTTTTTTAAAACGTGAACCTACTCCTGCCATTGTTATAATTATTGTCATTTTATTATCCATAATTTACTCCTTATTATTTTAAGTCTTTTTTTGTCTCTTTACAAATTTCTTCTAACTCTTCTGGAGTCTTTGTAAGAAATTCATCTGGTCTTATAGTTCTATCATCAACATAGAAACCTTTATGTCCCGGCCATGGTTTTCCATATATAATTTCATCATATGGTATTTCCCATTTATCTAACCAATTCAATAAGATTTTTGCTGTGTTTTTATTTATAATTCCAATATTACCATCATATGAATTCATATTACGAGAGGTAAATAGAATAATTTTAGCTCCATTATTTTTATAGTATTTTAATTTATCAACCATATTTTTATATGGAACTAAATCTTCATATTTTTCTTCTTTCCCTTTTATTGGACATAAAGTTCCATCAATATCAAAAATAAATTTGTAATCTTTAAACATTTTGTTTTTCTCCTTTCATATCTATAATCTTTTGATATATTTTACTATATATAATTGATAAAACTATAGAAATAACTAAAACTAAAAATGATATTACAGGGATAGCTAACATATTATTCCAGTTTCCACCAATTTTACGAATTATTGATAATAATAATTCACATGGTATTATATGAATTAAATATATATATAAAGTTAGTGAAGAAAGTTTAGTTAAATCTTTTTTTATCTCTAATACAGAAAATCCTTTAAATATCATCATTGAAGAAATTACAATTAAAGGACTTAGTGGAGTTACTAATCTTTCTCCACTGATATTAGTTAAAATTACTCCTTTTTCTTGCAAAACTCTTAGTTTTACTACAATCAATTCAACTAAGATTCCTAAAACAATCCACAAAATTGATTTTATAATATTTTTATCTTTACTTTTAATTCTTATTATATATCCTATCATAAAGTATGCTAAATATTCAAATGATAATCCTATATCCCAATATAAAAAGTGTGAACTAGTATTAAAACTTATACAAGATAGTATTAAAAATATAATTGACAGTCTAAAAAAGTTTTTTTCTCCAATATCATCCTTTAGTCTTATAACTACTGGAACCAACAAATAGATTCCTATTAAACTATATAAATACCACATATGATAAATAGGAGCTCCTTTAATCAACCCACTAATACCAATTGTATATATTGTATCTATACTTTTGTTTTTTATAATAACAAGAAGAATCGCTTTAATAAAACAATATATAAAGTAAATTACTGAAAATATAATTCCATGAATTCCAATATTATTAAAAGATTTTTTATAAAAAGCTTTATAATTTTTATTTTTATTATTTGATAATAAAAAAGCACCAGATAACATAAAAAAGCAAGGTACAGCAAATCTTGTTAGTACATTATACATGCATGATACAATAATTCCTCTATTATATACTTCTCCAAAAATATTACTATTTGTATATGCTTTAAGATATTTATTTGAAACATGTATAACTATAACTGATATTGCACAAATAATTCTTAATAAATCATAATTATTTTCTCTTTTTACTTTATTATCTTTTAATACATTAGTACCGTGTGTGTGTGTGTGTACAGTATCAATACTTTCAGGCTTTTTTAATTTTTCGCTCATTTATTATCCCCTTACTTATGTTTCTTTTATATCCACAATTCTATCTAATATTTTTATTCCTGTTGACAACATTGCATATTGATGTTCTAAACTTTCATTATGTAATGGAACCATACTTAAAAACAATAAAGCTTCAATCAATTCTATCTTTTTCATATCTTCGCCTATTCTGTTTTTAAACACTTCAAAAAATATATTAGTTAAATCAAAATCCATTTTATTATCCATTATATCATATTTAATATTATTAGTTTTAAGATTAACTTTTATATCAAACATATCTTTTATTATATAGTCATACTTTCCATCGATACTATGTAATAATTTAGCTAACTCATACCTATAATCACCATAAATATCATATTTCCCAAATTTTCCTCTTGGATCAATTACTTTTATAAAGTTCAAGTTATTATCTATCATTATATTTGAAAAGCATAAATCTCCATGTATAATATTAAATTCATCAATATCATATAACATTTCAGGAATTATTTTCTTTAATATATTACAAATTTCATTTAATGATTTATACTTTATTCCATTTATCGTAATATTATTATCAAATAAATTTTTAAAATTATCCTTTTGCTTCTTTAGTTTTTTAAATCTTTCTATTGTTTTTGTATAATACATTTCTTCTAATGATTTTTTTATGTTATCATCTTTAACTTTATATCTTTTTAAATCATTACAAATAAATAGAATTCTTTTAAAAATATCTCTCCATTGATTTGATGATAAGTCCCCAAATAAGAATAATTCATGAATAGTATGATATGAATAATATTCCATTTCTACATATGGTAAATCATAGTTAGTTGAATAATCATATATTCTTGGTCTGATATATTCTAAATCTGTAGGTAACTTTAAATACCATAAAATTTCACCTATAAATTTTTCTTTGTCATCACTATATTTACGAAGTACTCCTCTATTTTTATCAATTTTTATATGATTAAAATTTCTTGCTTGTACTTCTAATTTAGAATTATAGTATTTATCAGCATGTCCTATATCAAACCAGTTATTTGTTTTTATAGCTTTCATTGGATATTTTTCATTATATAACTTTAAAGCATAATAAAAAGTATTCATTTTTAATTTTTCTTCTTTAAATGCTTTCCTTAAACATTGTTTAAAGAATTTAACATCTACTATTTGAAAAACTCCAACAAATAGATTTTTTTTATCATCACTATTTATTATTTCTTTATCATAAATTTTTTGTATTTTCCCATTCTCTTCTTCAAAGAAAGTCCATCTATCTGAAACATAATCTTCAGTATAATAATAACAATCTCCCTTATTATCGAAGATGTCATCAAAAACTATTGTATCTGCGAAGTTGATAATAATATCTTCATTATCTTTTATACTTTTTAGTCCATGATAAATAGTATGTCCTAAATCTCCTAATTGTGATTTGGTTAAGTCCAAAACATTTATTTTTGATGAACGATATGTTGATAGTATCTTATGTACTTCTTCTTTTTTTTCATAACATATTACTTCCATAGAAGAACATATATCTATATATTGTCTATATAAATAATCAAAAACTATTTCTTGATTTATTGGATATATTACTGCTGGTAATTTACCTACATTCCATAAATCCTTTGGTACTAGTTTAGAAGTAGGGATAATTATTTTTTTCATTTTAATACCTCTTTCTTAAGAATTTACTATTTCTTCAATTATATAACTACTAACAACCTCTGGAGCCCATTTTTTATAAAAACTTTTAAGAACATCTTTTTTATCTATTTTTGGTAAATTTTTAATATCTTCTTGAAATTTTTTCCAATTTACCATCTCATCTTTTAAATATGCCATAGGAATTGTCTCAAATACTTCTTTATCAAAAGGTTTATACCATTTTATATATAGTTTATCTGTTATAATTCCAGTTCCTGATATGAACGATTCTGTAAATCGATTTGGTATACTTTTTCTATATCCAGAAATATTTAAGTTGTACTGGAATTTAGCAATATGATTACAAAACTCTTCAATTGGTATAATTAAATTTTCATTTTTATTTTTATTTTTTGTATCAGAATTTCCATTGTTAATTATTCTTGCATCATATAACTTTTTAGGTTCTAATTTTGATATTATTTGTGCAGCTTTTGCTCTTTTTTCATTTGGATGTTGTATTTTATCTCCATAAAAACCTAATAACTGAACTTCTTCATCTACATCTAATTCTTCTTTTTTTACTTTCATAGGTACTGGACCTTTTGCATCTCCAAAATAGCACATCAATTTTTTGTTTTTTCTTACATTTCTACTTTCAATGTAATTATCTAATCCTTTTTTTAAGATTTTATAACTAATGCCATTTGCTAATTTTCTTGTTCCTATCATTAAAGGCTTTATTTTATATTTGTTTTTTTCAAAATTAGTACACAATTTTCTTGCTTTTCCATTGCTTTTCTTCTCATGATCTGTCCATGGGATTATAATTTCTGGAGCTAATTCAAATCCTTCTTTTTCTATTTTTTTAGGACATTGCATTTTAAAATAGACATCACATTCTTCTAAATCTTTAGAATTAAACAAAAAAGGTGCATCTGCGCTGTCTATTACAAATTTTTTCTTTTCTCCGTTATCTAAAACAATATAACCTTTCATATTATATAAATTAGATACTTTATACTTTTTATAATATATTTTTCTTAAAGCTTTTGAAACAAAATTACTACTAAATCTAGAAGCCAAATTTACAATTATATTACATTTATATCTGATTTTTATTTCTTTTTTTTCTTGCAATTCATAAAATCCCAATAAAAACCACATAAAATAATTCCATCTAGGTAATTGAGTAATAATTACTTTCATAAAAGCTCCTTTCTTACTTTTTATTTATTGCTTTAGTTAAATATTTAATAGATTTTTCCTTTTCTTTATTTAATATTTTTCTTGTATTATCATAATCATCTACTATATAAATAATATCTTTAGAATTTTCTTCAATTAGATGTTTTTCTAAATTCATTGTTTTTAATAATGTATATATTCTAGAATTTTGTGACATCTTATCTTTATCTTTAAATCTTTTTAAAACAGAAAAATTTTTTTCAAATATCATTGAAAATATTATCCCATGGTATGAATCTGTAATAACAATTTCTGCATCATTAATTAATTCGATAAATTCTTTAGGTCCTACATCTATTTCTAATTTATCTTTTCTTAAAAATGACATAGGTTGTATTGGAATTATTTTTACAGAATAACCTGTTTCTTTTTTTACTTTATTTACATATTTCCAATAATAATTTCTATCTCCTAGAAAATAACATAAAATATATTTTTTATTATTTTGTTTTTTTGATTCACATATTTTTAGCCACTCTTCTTTTGTTAATAATAATGTTGGATCTAAAACTATTTGAGCTTTTCTATTTGTAATTTCTTCAATTATTTTTTTTCCATCATACTCTCTCGCTGATAAATAATTAAATCTATTTATAAATTTTTTGATTTCCTCTTTTCGATTTTCTGTCAAATATCCTACACCAAAGCTAGGAGCATAAGCTATCTTGTTCCTATCTTCGTTCACAAAATCCAAAAAAGCTGTATAATCACTTTTAGGATTCCATATTTGATCACTCCCAGCAATAAAATTATCGTATTTCTTGTTTAATTTTTCCAAATTTTTTCTAGAATATTTCTCAGTTATTTGAATATTTTTATCCCTAAAATTTTTAAATTTTTCTGACTTTTTTATGAGTTCTGTAGCATATATTTTGTTTATTTTCTTTCTTATAAAATTGTTCTTTTTGTTTTTTATTATATCATATATTTTTTTATTTTCTCTTTTTTTAATTATATCTTTTTCTTCAATGTCTTGAATATAATTTAATATTTGTGTTTCTTTGTTTCCATTATTTAGAAATTTTTGTAAAGCATATGCTTGTAAATTTGTTCCATAATTTTCATAATGAAACCATGTTATTATAAGATTTTTCATTTAATTAGTCTCCTTTTAATCCTAGACTTCTTCCTCCATCAACAATTATATTTTGTCCTGTTATATATGAAGCTTCATCAGAAACTAAAAATTCAACTACATTTGCTATATCATCCGTTTTTCCAATTCTACCTAGATAGCATTTATTTGTTTTATCTGGTTCAACTGGTTTATCAAAAATTATTTGTTGTACTTTTCCTGGTGAAACACAATTAACATTTATATTATATTTTCCAACTTCCATTGCTAAAGCTTTAGTGAATCCAATTATTCCTGATTTTGATGCAGTATATTCACTATAGTTAGCAATTCCTCCTACTCCTGCTGTTGATCCAATATTTGTGATTTTACCATAATTTTGCTTTATCATATATCTTACTGCTATTCTTGAACAAAGCATTGTTCCTCTTAAATTTGAATTTAAAACCATATCTATAGTTTCAATATTTTGTTCAGCTAAAGGTTTGCTATTATTTCTTGCTCCTCCTCCAGCATTGTTAATTAAAATATCAATTTTTCCATATTTTTTAGAAAATTCATCAAATGATTTTTCTATATTTTTTTCATCTGTGACATCTAACAAAATTGGTACTACGTGTTCTCCTCCAAATGTTTTTAGGGATTCGTTTATTTTATTTACTATAGGCTCTACTGTATTCTTACTTCTTCCACAAACTCCAACAATTGCTCCTTCTGCAGCTAATTTAAAACAAATAGCACTACCAATTGCTCCAGAGCCTCCTGTAACAATTACTGTTTTACCTTCAAATTTTTTAGAACTATCTATAGATATTTTATAATTACAATCTGTATTTCTTAATTTACTTTTTATTCTTTTAAAAAAATACTCATCTAATTTATTCATAATTTTATTTGGTATTAGTTTTTTTATTATTTTTTTCATACTAATCCTTTCCTATAATTTTTTTAATACCTTGTTTTATTTGTTTTTTCATTTTTGTTTTAGAATCTTCATTTGCATTATAAATATCATGTGCTAATTGTGCATCTTTTGCTTTATCTGTAAATACTTCAAATATAATTGGTTTGTCCGAATTTTCATCAATAAAGTCATTTAAATTTTTGTCAAATTCTTTTTTATTATGAGAAGATATATATTTAAATCCTTGTGATTCTGCCCATCCTTTTGCTGTTGCAAAATGTTCAGCTGCAATAACATTATTTAATGTAGGTATTTGTCCTAGTCCTTGATTAAAATGGAATAAACATCCTCCTTCATTATTATTTAACATTATTCTAATATTTTTTCCTAAATATCTATTCCATAATGCATTCATATCATAGAAGAAACTTAAATCTCCAATTACTAAAAAACTTAATTTTTTTGTTACTGCTGATTGTCCAATAAATGTCGACATACTACCATCTATTCCATTTATACCTCTATTACAATATACTGGTATATTTTTATTTAAATCAAATAATGATGCATTTCTTGGTGTCATGCTATTTGCAAGATTTAATATAGAATTTTCAGGCATCTTTTCAAATAAGCATTTCATTGTATATAAATTAGAATATTCTAATTCAGGTATTTTAAAATCATTTAAAGCTTTTTTCCAGTTATTAAGGAAAATCTCATCATTTTGAATATCTTCTTCAGTAGTTATTTTTTTGAAAAATTCTTCTGTTGTACATTCAAATATATTGGTTAAATTTCTAAAATGATCTTGTACTATTCCCTCTTCAGATACTAACCATGTTTCTATTTCTTCTTTTTTAGCTATTAACCTAAATTGAAATTCTGTTACAGAATTCCCATTTACAATTATAACTATTTCTGGCATCAATTCTTGGTTGATTTCAGCCTTTCTTCCAATTCCACCTGTTTCAACAGTATAATCATTATAAAAATTAGAAATTTTTTCGCTTGAAATAACACAATTATATTTTTTACAAAATTCTGTAATTACTTCTTTTTCTTTATTAGAAATAGGATTATTTTGTCCATATATTACCATAATTTTAGAACATTTTTTTAATTTTTCTATTTTTTCTTTCCATTTTTCTTGTTCATCTTTATTGTCTATTCTATCAATTACTTTTATTTTTGGTAATTTTTCTGTTGTAACATCCTTTTTTCTTGCAAACATTCCTTCTTCAATTGGTATATTTATTTGTACAGGTCCAACTCCATGATGATTCATTTCTAAAAAAACTTCATTTAACAATCTTTCACAATACCAATAATCTTTATCATCTTTAATTATAGGTAACTCAACTTTATATTTTATTACACCATCATATAATCCTAGTTGTGGTATAGTTTGATCATCTCTTTGATTTATATAATAACTATTTTTTGCAGCAGTTATTACAACTAATGGAAGCTTTCTAAAATATGCTTCTGTTACCCCTGAAAGAAAATTACTTGCAGCTGTTCCTGCTGTACACATTATTGCAACAGGTTCATTTAATTCTTGTATTAAACCTACTGCAAAAAAGGCTGCACTCCTTTCATCTACTACAGAATATATTTTAAAATATCCATCATTTTCTGCAGAACGAATTATTGCATCATGAGTTGTCCCAGCTGCCGAAACTATATTTCTTATTTTCTTTTCTTTTAACATTGCAACTAACAATTGTACACTTTTTACATTTGAATACATATAACTTTATCCCCTTTTTTTCTATTTTTTACTAATTTATTCCATATTTTCCAACTTTTTGTTTATCTTTAATAAATTAATACCTATATTTTTTTATTTCTTCATCTAACTTTTTAATCATTCCTTTTAGTCTATCTTTTGTTTCTTTGAATTCTTTCATTTTAAATGTTGCTGATATAAATATTATTGTTGTCACTATTGTTATAACAATTCCATCTATAATAAATCCTATAATTCCTTCAATAGGTATTACTCTTATAATATAATAATTTATAACAAAAGTAATTGCTGTTATAATTAAATAATATAAATATGTTTTATAGTATCTAATACTAGATGTTTTAAATTCTGCATGATGTATTAAATAAGGATCATACCACGTTAATACAAATAACTTTGAAATTCCTGTTGCTATCAATACACCAAACA
>CANQQC010000007.1 GCA_947625925.1 uncultured Clostridia bacterium
ATATAAAACCAAATGAAACATTAGAAAAAGTAGAAAATAAAAATAATAAAAATCAAGGAATTTTTCAAGTTAGAAAAGGTAAACAAATAGAATTAATTTTTGATATAGAAATAACACCTAAAACAGGAGTAAAAGAAGTTGTTATAGGTAGAAAAACATATCCAGCAACATATAATGAAAAAGATGGTTTATATCATGTTATAATGCCTACTACGGATTTATTAGGAAAAAACAAAACATATGGTAAAAATAAAGTTGAACTAACAGAATTGATTTTAGACAATAGTAGACATTTAAGACTAGGAAAAAACAAATTAAGTTTAGATATAGAAATTTTAAAAGAACAACCAACTATTGTTGGAGATATACAATACAATGAGGCAGGACCTTCAGTAACTGTTAATTTTGATGACCCTGATAATGCGTTAAAAGATGGTGGATATGTGTATATATATAAAACAAATTCAGAAGGTAATGCAGAAAGAGTAATGGCAAAAATTGATCCTTCAAAATTTGTAATAAATGGTACTAAAAAGACTATAACTATAAATATAAATGAGTTTAAAAATCAGAATGGTTCAAATGCCAATATTCAAAATGGAGATTATAGTATTTTTGTACAAGTTCCATATCAATTAGATGAAGATGGAATAGCAAAAACTTCTCCACTTTTTGCAAAATTAGATAATGTACATATTGTAACTGATTACAAATTTACATTTAGTGAATTAAAAATAGAAAATAAAATGACACCTCAAGGGGATACAGTTGAAGACATAGCAGATAATAATGTTAAACTTAAATTCAAGAGTACAAATGAGGGAATGGTAGAAGGAAATAATATAACAGTTGCAAAAGCTACAGTAAAAGTCGAACCTGATGGCAAAATTTACGAAGACTTAAAAGTTGAGCCAGTAGCAACAGAAAAAGATTATTATTATTTAAATGTACCATATGTTGGAGAAGATAAACAAACAATAACAATAGAGAAAATAGAATTATCCAATGGATATAAATATTCAAATACTACGGCAGAAGCTGGAGCAGATGAAGAAAAAACGGAGCAATTAGACAATAAGAGTGTAGTAATTTTCTTAGCTACACCAACTGCATCTGATATAGCATTATCTTTGGGTGATGAAAATACAAATATGGTTGCATCATATACTATTTATGATACAGATAATACAATAACAAGTGATAAAGTAAAATTAGTATTAACATATAAAGCAAATGAAAAAGCACAGGAAATTGAATTAGATAATATAGAAACAGATAAAAATACTATAACTAATTCAGTGATTGATTTGAAACATAAATTAAAAGATTATAAAGACAAAATTCCTGATTTTGAAGCAAAACATGGAAATGGAATATATACAATTAAGCTATATGCAGATTATGCTAGAATAGATGGTAAAAAACATAGCAAAGAAAATGAAACAGGCTTGATTGCACAAACAACAGCTGTAAGAAATATTGTATTAAAAGCGAAGCCACAAGTATCAGCTGAATTGACAAGAGAACCAAAACCAGCAAAAATCGAAGTACAAGTAACAGATGCAGATAGTGCATTTAAACAAGGAAAGATATTGATTAAAGGTTCAGATGGAAATACAGTTAAAGAAGAAACATTTACAGCAGAAGATTTAACAGATGAACATAAATATATGTTGTACTTAGATAATGAATATTTGGAAAATGGAAATTACACAATAGAAGTAAGTTACACATGGGTTGAAGAAGAAGGAAAACAAGAGAAATCTGAAATAGTATTACAAGAAAAATTGAATAATTTTGTATCAGATTATGGAATAGAATTTGTAGGTATAAATGATGTTGAAGTAACAAGACCTGATGAAGGTGAAGAAAATGGATATATTACATTGAAATTCACAGCTACTACAAAAACAGATGATTATATTTCTTCTATAAAATTAGATGGAGGAAATGAACAAGTTGTAGTATCAGATATTATAAGAGAAGGAGATGTTTATACAGCTAAGATACCTTATTCAAAGACAGAAACCAAAACTTTCCAAGTTACAGAATTAGTATTACAAAATGGTGAGCATAAAGATTTAGGAGAACGTGAAGATACTAAATTTACAGTATATTTAAAAGCACCAGAAATAACAAATAAAGATAGTGATTTAAGTTTAGAGATTAGTGAAACAAAAGCACCAACAGCAAAAGTTAATATAAACAATTATGAAAATGCAAAAGAATATAAAGCACATTTGACATATCCTGCAAAACCAGGAGAAGATAAAGGTGAAACAATTGAAGTTGCATTAGTTAAAGGAGAAGGAAATTCTTATACAGCAACATTTAGCAAAAATGCAGATATAGCAGGTGAATATAAATTAGAGATATTTGCAGTAGTAGATTTGAAAGATGGAAATAAAGAACAAACAATTTCTTTGGGAAGTGTTACACACACAGAAGAAATTGAAGCAAATATTGTAAGTGGAAGCATTGAAAGAGACCAACCAACTAAGGGTGAAACAGTAACAATTACATATGTAGTACATGATAATACAGGAAAAGAAGTAGAATACATAAAAGTAAATGGTCAATACTATAAAGCTACAAGAGTTGAAGGAATGCCAACAGATTTAGAGGTAAAATATACAGTTGATGTACCAGTACCTATAAATGGAGAATATGTTCATATAAATAATGAAACAGGAGTTCCATATGTAGAGTTTATAGTTACAGAGATTAGGTATGAAGGTGATATAATTAAAGAACTTAAAGAGAAACAACATAAATTAAGTAAAGATGTTCAAAATGCAAAACCTACATTTGAAAATACATTTGATAAGACTGATGAAGCACATCCTAAAATGAAGTTTAATTTTAAAGATCCTAATTATGATGGAGTTAATGAAGGAACAAGAGCATTTAGAAAAGCTACAGTCAAACTAATAGATGAAAACGGAAATGTAGTAAAAACAAGGGAATACTTAGAGATAGGAGAGCAAGAATTTGCGTTATATCCAGAAGAAGATGATGATAATTTCAACAAACCACAAGAAGGAGAAGTCTACTCAATAGAAGTTGAAATAGAATATGATGTAGAATTTCAAGTTCAAGGTAAAGAAAATGAAGTTGATAAATTTAAGGAAAATATAACTGGATTACAAATAGTAGGAGATTTTGATGTATTAATAACAACAGAGCAAAAAACGACAAAAGTTGACAAAGTATTGGATAAGACTACATTTGAGTTTACAAGTACAAATAAATTAAATGCACAAATTGAAAGCATTAAGGTTGAAAGAAAAATAGAAAATGGTGATACAGCAGAAGAAACAGTACCAGTAATACTTAAAGAGGCATCAACATATACAGCAGTTGTTAGCACAGGAGGAGATGCAGATAAAAAACATACTTATGAAATAAAAGAAGTTAAAATGAAAACTGGTGTTAATATATCTCAATTTGAAGAAGGTAGTGTAACTACTGTAGATTCACATTTTGCAAAACCAACAGCACAGTTGGAAGAACCAACAATAGATGATGTAACAGGTAAAATGACAGCTGAGTTTACACTAGCAGATGCTGATTCAACAGTCAAAACTTTAAAAGCAGAACTATATAATGATGATGAATTATTAGAAACAGCTAATCCAGTTGAAACACCTGTAACAGTAACAGTTGGAGAACAATCTTCAGATAAAAAATATACAGTAGCATTTGATACAGAATGTAAAAATATTGGAAATTACAAAATTAAGATTTTGGCTACTTATGACAGAATAGATGGAGATGAGCATGAAGATGAACAAATAGCAGAAATCTCAAAAACAGTGGATAAAAAAGTTGATACATTCAGTGTTACAGCACCAGATTATGCTGAAAAAGAAGCAGATATAGTATTAAATGTAAATGTAACAGATAATATTGGAAGTACATTGAAATCAATAGATGTTAAGAAAAATGATGAAACAGAAATAACAAATTTACCTATTTCATCAAGTCAAGCAAAGTTTACAGTACCAAATACTGCAGGATATGTAAATTATACTGTAACAAAACTATATTATGAAGATGGTACAGAATATGATTTAACAACAAGTGAAACAATAGTAAATACAACAAAAGTAGACGTATTGAAAACAAAGCCAGAAGTAAATTATGAATATGATGATGAAAATTCTAAAATAAAAGTTGAAGTAAAAGATTCAGATGGAGCATTACAAGGAAATACAGTATTAAAAGTTATAAATACAGAAACTTCAAAAGAAATAAAAACACAGGAAATTGAATCAAATAAATCAACAGAAGTAGCTCTTGATTTAGAAAATCAAAAAACATATAGAGTAGAGCTTATTGGTACATATGAATTAGATAGTGTGGTAGGAGATGACCATTATGTACAAAATCATAATTTCTTAGCAGATGATACAACTATAACAGCAATTAAAATAGAAGCATTTGAGTTAGAAGAAGTTGAAGTAAAAAATGTTTCAAGAGTGGATGCAGAAAAATATGTAGAAATAACTTTCAAGAGTAGAAACAATACTTATGACAATTATGATAAGGAAAAAGCATATTATGTTGCACAAATAAAAGTAGAAGGAATTGACCAATTAATAACTGTAACAAGAGGAGAAAAAATTGACAAAGATGGTAAAGCTTATGAAACATTTACAGCAAAAGTGCCATATGAAAATGTGGATGAATATAAGGTATTTAAGATAGTAGAAGCACATTTAAATAGTGGTAAGAAATTCGAAACTGATAAAACATTTGAAATATTTAAACAATATCCAACAGGTAAAATAATTAGTGCTGAAATTGTGGAAGATGGAGCAGATGTAGGCAAAGTAAGAGTTAAATATCAATTTGATACAATAGATACAATCAAATCACTAAAAATAAAAGTTGAAGATAAAGATGGAACAGTAAAATATGTTTCAGCAGATACAGAAGTTCCAATACCTACAGAACAGAATGCAGAAGGTAAATATGAAAACACAGTTGTATTAAATCATATTCCAGAATTTGCAGGTCAACATTTTGTAAGATTATATTTACAAGATGTAATATTAAATGATGGATTACCAACACACCCTGAAACACTTGTAGGTACTGATGACACAATAAAAATACCATATCAAGCATCAGTAGTGGAAGGAAAAGTTGTTTCACCTGAAAATCAAAATGTGGAATTAAAAACTGCAAAAAAAGGTCAAAATATAGATTTAATTTATACAATAAAAACAAATAAACCTGATACACCTTTACAAAATATGCAGTTTGAAATTGTAAGTAGTAATAATAGTACATATACATTAGGAGAAAATAATAAAGTAACACTTGGAGAGCCAATAGCTACAGATGCAGCTGAAAAAACAGCAACATATAAAATATCTGCTCAAATTCCAGAGAATGCAATAGCAGGAGAAGATATAACATATAAAGTTAAGAATGTACAATTTGGCTCAGACCAAGCAGATTACGCTGAACTTCCTGAAAATACTACAACAATTAAAGTACAAAAAGAAATACCAGAAATATTAGAAGTGGAATATGATTCAAATACTAACTTTGTAAAATTTAAAGTAAATGACCCTGATAATGCTATAACAAATGGAGAAATAAAGATAACAAATACAACTTCTAATAAAGTAGTAGTTCAAAAAGTATTTGGTGCAAAAGCAACAGATGGTGATAATAAGATAAACACAACTGATGGAACTTACCAAGTAGAAATACCAAAAGATGTAGAATCAACTAAATATAGAGTTGAAATCACAGGAAAATATGATATTGGTGATGGTGTGGAAAAAGATTTAACACCTAAAACAAGGGACATATCAGTATATAATGGCGAATATAATTTTAAATTAAATGATGTTAAAGTAGATGAAGTAATTAATACAGATAATGAACATAATGTATGTATTTCGTTTATGAGTGAAAATAGTTCACCATATGCTATTGGAAATGTGTTAGTTACAGAGGAAGAAGTAATCAAGCAAAGCACACAAAATACAGAATTAAAAGAAAGAGCAACAGAGAGAACAACAAAAGAACATACTTGTACACCACAAAAATTACCTGGAGATAGATATCAAATAAAGATTCCTTATGAAAATACCACACCTAAGAAATATACGATAACAAAGGTAATTCTTGAAAATGCAGTAGCATTTGATGAACATAAGGCAGCAGAGTTTAAAGCAATGCCTGTTGAAGTATTTAAAGAAGCACCAGTTGCAGAAAATGTAAGTATAGAAAAAGAAGAAGCAACAGGAAAAATAAAAGGAAAATTTGTTATAAAAGATGAGGATCAAACTGTAAAGGGTGCAAATGCAAAAGTAATAAATACTAAAACACAAGAAGTAGCAGCTGAAGTAAAGATTGAAAACATAAATAGTGGTGAAGTGGAAATTCCAGAATTACCACATGGAAGTTATAAATTACAAATAGAAGCAACCTATGATGCATTAGACGGTAAAGGGGTTCAAACTTCAATGATTGGAGAATCTGCAAATGCAGTAGATGTTGATATAAAGGCAGAAATAACAAGTGTTATGGCAGATAAATTCTTATATGAGAAGAATGAAAAAGTTGATGTAACAATAAAAGTAAAACATAATACAAAATGTAAAATTAAAAGATTTTATGTAGAATGTACGCCTGAAAATGGAGAGCCAATAACATTTGAAGATTATCCAGAATATACAACAGATACATCAAATACAGATGGAGAATATACCTTTACAACACCATTGACTCCTACAACAGGTGAAGAAAAAGTTTTACCAGGATTAAGAATTTGTAAAGTAACCAAGATAGATTATGAAGACCCTAATGATAATAGTAAAACAATAACTGTTGAAGTACCACAAACAGATAAAAATAAGGCTGAAATAGAAATTGTTAAAGATACACCAAGTTTGAGTTGGGAAAAACAAGAGCAAGAAGATGGAACAACAAAAATAATTGTAAAACTAAGCAATCCAGATGAAGCAGAGATATATCATCTAACAGGAAATGAAAATGAAGTAGAAGAAGGCGCTACAATTAAAGTATTAAAATTAACAAATCCAACTGCTGAAACAAATGAAGATAAATATACTGAAGATGTAACACCTGAGGATGCTAAATTAATAAAGAAAGGCGAAACACAAAAAGAAATTACATTAAAAGATAATGGTCAATATTATTTAAAAGTAAATGGTATTGCATATGTGGCAGATAAGAATAGAAACAATATCGCTTTAGTAACCAAACAATTAGATTTAACACAAGAAGAAATAAGGGTTTTAAATGATTATGACTTCAAGATAGAAAATGAAAAAGTTGTGAGTGTAGACAGAGAGAACAATACTGCAACAATCGAATTTGAAAGTTCAAACTTAGCAAATGAAATAATAAACAAAATAACTATAGGTGAATATGAATATTCATCAGATCAAATTAAAGTTGAACAAGTAGGAGCGAAAGATATTGTAGAAGGAGTACAAAGAGTTGTATATAAATATACAATAACATTGAATGGAGTAGTTCCAAATGTTAAGCAAGAGATATCTTTTAGAAAGGCAACTTTAACAGGTGGAAAAGAATTTAACAATATAGAAAATAAAATAACAGTTTATAAAGCAAAACCAACAGCAGAGGTTAATGCAAGTTTAGAATTAAAAGATGAAAGTCAAAAAGAAGATGTTGATGCAGAAAGAATAATAAAAGGAAGCTTTACAACAAATGATACAGATGCAACAATTACAAAAACATATGTAAATGTTTTAAGACCTTCAGGACAATATTTATTTACAGCAGAAGAGGATGCTAATACTCCTGAACATAAAGAGCATAAAGCACAAGAAGAATTTAACTTTACTGAAAATCCTATAAAACTAAAAGGTGATTATATAGTCCAAGTATTTGCAGATTATAATGCAAATGATGGTCAAGAACATAAACAAGAAAAAATAGGAGAAACCACACAAAAAATAGAAATTGATGCAAATATAATGAGTAATTATGCAGATAGCTATTATGTGGAAAAGAATGGAGATATAAAAATCCATTACACAATAGAAGATAATGCAGAAGGAACTGACAGATTCTCATTAAATGGAGCTAAAGTTCTAGTAAGTAAAGAAGGAGAGCAAAATAATAAAGAACCAGAGTTTATGACATTAACTCCAGAAGGAACTGGGCAAGGAGAAAAATCAAATGAAGAATATTATTCATTAACATTAAAAGCACAATCTGAACCACAAACAATGAAAGTTGAAATTAAATCATTAGAATATTACGATACAGAAGGAGATACAACTTCATCAGCAACTGTTGATGATAATGAGAATGCAGTAACAAAAGTAGATGTGTTAAAAGATGAAATAAAAATTCAAAATTATGCATATGATGGTGCACAAAATTTACGTTTTGAATTAATAGATACAGATAATGCATTTACAGGTGGTAAAGTAAAAGTATTGAAATATAATGATGAAGAAGCTTCAGAAACAGTTAAGGAAATACCGTATAATAAGGAAAATTATGAAAACTTAGATGGTCAAAAGACAAATACAATAAGAATAGGAAAAGAAAATGCAGGAGAAGAAGACCAAGATGCATTGCCAAAATTGCAAGATGGAGAAAAATATAAAATAGTAGTTGAAGCAGATTACAATAGAACAACAGCAGAAGCAGATTTGAGTGGTGATAAAAACCAGAGACAACCATATGTAAGTACATTGAAAACTGAACAAGATTATCACATGGTAAAAGATTATAAGTTTAGCTATCAAAGACCAATTACAATAGAAAAAGTGGATGAGGCAAATAATGAAATAACAGTAAGTTTTGGTTGCACATATATAGATGATCCAGGTTTAACAATTAGCGAGGCATATATAGCAGGTGCCTTCTATAAAGTAGAAAAACTTGAAAATAATAGATATCAAGCAGTAGTTAAATTTAAGGACACTCAAACAAAATTAGAATTAAAATTAGTAGCGGTTAAATTCTCAAATGGTAGAATATTGAAACAACCAAATTATACTGATACAAATATAAAACAAGAAGAAGGAAAAGAAGAGCCACAACTTGCAGCAGATAACACAGATAGCCAATATGCATTTTTAACTCAACCAACTATTTCAGAACAGAAAGCTGAATTTAGTGGAGATAGTGCAGAAAAGGAAATAAATGTAAACTTCAAGTTAAAAGATCCAGATAATACAGTAACAGGAATAAAAGTACAAATTATGAAGGGTGATGATAAAGTTACAACACCTGATTATGAAGAGGAGATTCAAAAGCCTGATTTGAATGATTCTGGTGAAGCTGATGTAAGCTTTAAAATAAATAAGAAATATACAGAAGCGGGAATATATACAATAAAAATATTATTTACTTATGATAGACATGATGGAAAAACGCATATAAATGAAGCTTTTGAAAATAGTGTAGTAACTGCAAAACTTAATAATTGGGCTGAGATAACTGAAGATGATAGACAAGGAGATAAGCATTATATAGATAGAGTAACTGATGCTACAACAAAAATTCCAATCGTCTATACAATAAATGATAATGATTCAAGAGATGTAAAAGCAATAAAACTTGAAGGAAGTGACACAGAAATTCCGGTTACAAAAGTAGAAAGAGCCGAAGATAAATATAGAGCAGAATTTGATGCAGAAACAAAACATGGAGAAATTACTTATAAAGTTGAAAAAGTAGTATATGAACAAGATACTGTTGCACTACAAAAAATCCATGAGACAACTGTTGAAATATTGAAACAAAAACCAAAAGTAGAAGAGATAAATTATAATCAAAATGAAAGAAAAGTTACATTTGTTGTAAATGACCCAGAAGACACTATTAATAGTGGAAAGGCACAAATAATATCAACAGAAACTAAGGATAAAGTTTATAAAACAGTTGAAATAAACTCAACAGGTGAACAAAGAAAATCATTTACAGTAGATTTCAAGGAAGATGCTGATGGAAATAGTATTTCAAATACAGAACCATTGATATTAAAAGTTATTGCAACATATGCATTGGACCAAGCTGAAAAAGACAAAGTATTTGAAGATGAAGAACTTTGTAACCAAGAATTAGCACCATTAGATGTGAAATATAAAGCAACACTAGAAGAAATAAAAGTTCTATCTGTTGATAGAGAAAATACTACAGCAAAACTAGAATTAACCATAAAAGACAATAGAAAACTAATGGGTGGAGATTCTTCTTTATATGAAATACGAAACTTTAAAGTAGAGGAACAAGAGCAAACTATAAAACTACAATATGAAGGAGGAGATGAAGCAACAGGTACTTATAAATATACTGCTGATTTCGGATATCCAAATGAACAAGATGGAAAGAGGCAAGTTTATAACGTTGACAAACTTACAGTTGGAGCAAATGAAAAAGAAGTTGAACAAAAACAATTTATATTATTTAAAACAAAGCCAACAACACAAGGATTAACAGTAGCTCCAGAAGATATAACAACAGAATCTGCAACAGCGAGATTTAAAATAAATGACCCAGATAATACGCTTATAAATGCAAAAGTAGGTTTATATGAATATAAATATTTCCAAGATTATAATCAATATATGGATATTTATATTGATGAAAGAGAAGTAGTAGAAAATCCAGAAAATTCTTATGAGATAGAATTAGATGAACAAGAATTTACTACAAATTCTAAATATACAATAAAAATAGAAGGACAATATGATTTAGCTGATGGAAATGCAGTAGTTTCAGACGAAAGTGGAGAGACAGCACAATTAGTAGGAGAAGAAAAAAATGCAACAACACAATTTGCAATTCCGATACGTTCAAAAGTAGAAGAAATAGAATCAACAGGAGGAGAAGTACAAAAAGATGGTTCAATAGTAGTTGATAAAAATCAACAAGTAGCAATGTATTATAGAATTTCAGATAATACAGACTTACAAATAAAAAGAATAGTTTTGACAGATAGGAATAAGCCAGAAGGAAATCAAACAACATGGACAGCTACAAGAGTAACTACAGGGGACCATAAAGTTCAAGAAGGCGAAGAAGGAGAAGTATATAGAATAAACTATGGTGGAAAATCATTAGCGGCAAACTTCGGTCAACAAGATTTAGTAATAAAAGAAATACAATATGATAGAGATAGAAAGACAGACATCATAGATAATAATAATATACAACCATTTAAAGTTAGAAAATTATTACCATCAATTGAATATACTGGAATGGGAACATTGGATTCACCGCAAGCAAAAATCAATATAACTGATGCAGAAAATGCAATTTTAAATGGAAAAGTAAAGATTGAAGTATGGGGTGCGGATGATGAAATAAATGATGATACAGAAGTAGAAAAAGGCAAAAAATATATAACTACTGATGAGATTGATGTTAATAAAGATGTGACAATAGACTTTGATAATTATGGAGTAGAATTACCAGATGGTACTTATGATATCAAATTTATAGGAAAATATAATCTATACGGAAATGATAATGAAGCAGACAATTTAGATTATGAAGAAGTAAAAAGTCTTACAGTTATGAAAGGTGCTAAATTTACATTTGGAAACTTGGTATTTTTACCTGAATATGCATTAGACCCTATATATAATGGTACATTAATGGGAATGGTTGATATTCATTCAGAAGGAAGTTTAGAAGTTCAAGGAATAACATTACGTTTCTATAAAGACCCAAATGTAGTTGATGATACTAACCCAGAAGCTTATGAAGATTATGAGATTTCTGGAGGATCATTAAAGTCATATGGTGATGATTTATATACTATATATGATTTTGATTTTGGAAAATCAGAAGCATTTAAATGTTTAAGAACTGGTAAAAATCCTATAAAAATAGTTGAAGTAAAAGCGGTAGACACAAAAGATCCTCAAAAGACTGAGAAAAGGTTTAGAGTAAATGAGCTAAGATATGGAACAGCACCACGTCTACAAGGTCAATTAGCATATTTCACAATTGCAGAAAAATACAATATAGATGAAGAAGCAGAAACAGTTTCAGCAGACTTACAAGGTTATATAACTGTTCATGACTGGGAGGATTATTATGTACCAGGTTCACTTGTAGCCTATGTATATGATGAAAATAATGAAGTAATTGCAGAACAATCTATTGCAGCAGTTACAGAAGAAGAAAAACAAGAACAAATAAGACAAGATAAAGAGGCTGATAAAATTGTGGATAGTGCTAAAAGAGGAGATACAAAAGAAGCAATAGGATATAGAAGGGATATATTATTTAAAAATATTCCAATTGCAAAATCATATAGAGTGGAAATACATGGAAAATATAATTATGCCATGCCAGATATTAACAATGGCGGAATGATGGAAGAAGTAAGAGAAGGCATTGTTAAGATGAAACATAGACAATTTATTGGGGCAGAAGCTAGTCCAAGTGTAGATGCAAAATTGAATATTACTGCAAGCACACGTGTAGGAATAGAGCAAACTAATACTTATATTAAAGACCAAAATGATGAATGGGTGCCAAGTAATTATGTTCAAAAAGGTGAAGATGTTAAAGTTGAATATACTATAAAAGGAAATATGGATGCTGGAGCACATATTACTTCTGCAACTATTAATGACCAAAATGTTGAATTAGCAGCAGTTGAAGGAAAAGTAGATGTATATGAAACAACAGTTAAAGCACCAGAAACAGCAGGTAAATTTGATATTAATATAACTAGAATAGGTTTGAATACACAGGATTATAAGTTTACAAGAAATAATAAAGAATTTATTTTAGGTACAACATCAATGGATGTTTTAACAGGAAAACCTGAGATTGAGAATTTTGCATTAGATTATAAGGATACTAATAATGTAGTAGCCAAGTTTAATATCAAAGAAGAAAAAGAAGAAGGTCAAACAACTTCAAAGACAATTAGAAAGGCTAATGTTAATGTATATAATTATATTGATTCAAATGATGAGGCATATAAGGATGTACAGCCTGTTAAATCATATGATTTAGGTAAAACAGGAGATACAATAGATTTAGCACAAGAAATTAAATTAGCTGAATTGACAACAGGAGAAAAATATTGGTTACAAATTAAGGCAGATTATTCATTGACTGGAGATACTGATACAGATGAACCAGTAAATGAAGATGGTATCACAAGATTTAAAGATAAAGTGATGTATAGTACACCACTTATAATACAGTCAGATGACCAAATAAGTATTACTAATTTAGAGCCAACTAAAGCTCAAGTTGAGAAAAATGAAGAAATAGAATTGAACTTTAACTTTAATGCAGGAGGTTCTACAGGATTCTTGAAACCAACTAAATTGAAAATTAAAGGTAATGATACTTTATTTGATGTAACAGAAAGTGACGGCAAGTTCAAGTCTAATGTAACAGGTTACAGTACAAGTGGTAAACAAACTATTGAAATAGAAAAACTATTATTGAATACAGGAAAAGAAATTGATTTACAAACAAATAGTAATCATAGGACAGAGGTAGAAGTATTTAAAGATATAGTAGCAGTAAAAGATTTCTCATTCAAAGAGTCAGGTAAGCAGATTTCAATAGATATATCTTTAAAAGATAAGGAAAATTCATTAATAGATGGCGACAATAATGTTCAATTTGAATTATATGAAATACATGAAGATAAAGAAACAAAAGTAGAAGATGTAACAACAAGCCTTACAAACACATTGGATTATAAACTAACATTTAATTCTAATAAAGAAGTAAGAAAATATAAGATTGTAATAAAAGCAAATTATTCAAAATTGAATGATGACTCAGATGCAAGTGTTGGAGAAATCTATTCAAGAGAATTCACACTTGATGATAGAACAATTGAGATAAAAGACATTACAAATATAGAATTAATGAAAGTTGAAAATGGTGTTACAGAAAGTGTAGAAGGAATAACATATGAAGAATTAGAACAAGGAGTTCAATATTTAGTAAGAGTTTCAATGTCAAATCAATCAACATTCTTCTCAGATATTATATATTATGAGATAAATAAAGCCGGAAACTTAGAATTAACCTTAAATTATATAGGAGCAAAACAATATAAAGATGGCAAAGAAGGAAGTATTACAGTAGAATTACAAGATTCAAAAACACAAATAGATTATGGCGGAAAACAATGCAAATACTATGTAAGTACAAATTCATTTACAGGATTGATGTATTTAATAAGAACTAATCCAAGTGGAGAGTTTACATTAAATACAGATTTAGATGCAGAAGGCTATGTAGGAACTACTGATGGAGATGTTTATGTAAATAAAACCTTTACAGGAAAAATACATGGTAATGGTCATTCAATCAAGAATTTAACAATGCCATTATTCACTGAAACAAATACTGCAACAATTGAGAACTTGAATATTGTTACTCCATTAATATCAGCAACACAGGAATATACTGCAACATTGGCACGTAAAGCATATGGTACAACATTTAAGAGAATTAAAATAACTGGGGCAAAAATTACAGTAAGAAATAACTGTTCAACATTAGTTGCAATAGCAGATAGTAATACTACAATTGAAGAATGTGAAGTAACAGGAATGAACCTTCAATATGCAGCTACATATAATAGCAATATCGGTGGTTTAGTAGATGATGCGAAAAATGTTACAATTAAGAATTGTGTAATTGAGGGAAAAATAACTGGTTCCCTTGGATATCAAAGAATAGGTGGAGTTGTAGCAAATGCATATAATTTAGTATTAGAAAATTGTGTATCCAATGTAGATGTAGATACAGGTTGGGGTGCAGGATACCCAGTAGGAGCAGTAATAGGAGTTGGAAGTAGCAACTTAGTCATGATAAATTGTGCTTCAATAGCAGATGGCGGAAATGTTGCAGCCATGCTACAAAAAAATCAAGGAATTAATGAAAGCTTATCAACAAATAACTTTGCATGTTCTACACTACAGAAAAATAATAGTAGTACGTCAGCAAGAATTACTTACCAAGACAAAGATAAATTTACTGATAGCTTCTATAAAGATACTTTGAAATTAGATGCTAATGTTTGGGATTTCAAAGGTTGTGGCGGAGAAATTCTTCCAAAACTAAAACCATCAAGTGATGTTAATAGACCAACTACTGAAAATGTTGAAATTCCTGGATATGAAAGAATTAAAGAACAAGAAGGATATGAACCTGAAAAAGAAATTCTATATCATAACTTATCTAAATTAGCACCATATTATGATTCAAAATATATTATAGAAGATGCTAAAAGTGTAAGTAATAATGATGACTTAAATACTAAGATAATTCAAGGAATAATACCAATTAGTAAAGATGGTAAAGTAGTAAACTCATTAACAAGTGAAACATATCAAGACATTGGAGAAATTAAATTAGTATTTAAAGATATGACAGTAGCAGATTATGACGTAAACTTTGAAACATATTTCGGAAATGTTGTATGTTACAATATACCAAACTTACATAACTTTAAATACAACTTCAAGAATTATGTAATAAATAAAGATGCAGCTATAGTAAAAGAATTGACACAGTACATTGAAAATATGAATTATATAAGTTCAATAGATAACTTAACAAAAACTAAGGACAGTAGATTATATGCAGAAACATTTGATGATGAAGCATCAAGGCAGGATAAAAAATATTCTGTAATCTTTAAAGAACCGACTGTAAAACAAGAAGCTGAACAGATAGTAATTGATATATTGTCAAATAATAATTACAATATTACAAATGACGATGTTAAAACATCATCAGTAATAAAGAATGAGTTATTAGCAAATAATAGATTGGAAAAATATTTGTTAACATATACCTATTTTAAACGTTGGTACAATATCAATGTAGAAGAATATAATTTGAAAGATATATTGTTATATCATTCAGATATCTTTGAAGGTGAATTAAATTATGATGCATTATCAAAAGCATTACTTCTAAGTGATAGTAATTTATCTACATCAGGAACACATACTTTCTATGCAAATTATATAGGTAAAGAAATAGGACTAAAACAAATAGGTGACTTTATAGAATTCTTTATTAAAAATACTGATAAATATAGGGGCAAAGATGTTAATGATTGGTTAAAAGATAATTTCAATGGATTTATAGTAGAAACTAAATTAGATAATCAAGATGAAAGATTAAGATATAGAGCATGGGATTATTTGAAATGTTGGCCACATACATTGTTACCAATATTAAGATTACCAGAAAAAGCAGCATATATTTATTCATGCCCAACACAAATTCATATAGGTGCAACAAGAATTTATTGTGCAGACCCAGAGAAAAGTGCTGATGCAATGCAAAAGAAAATAGAGAATTTTGCAAGAATAGTAAAAGTAAATTATGAAACAATCTTTGGTATGATTGGTGGTGGCGGAGATGAAAAACAACAAGAAGAAGCAATAAGATTATTCAATGCCAAAAATGATATACAAACAGATACAAATATGGCAAATGATGGTGAATATGTTAATGGAAAATACTTAACAAAAAGGACATGGCAAGTTGCAAACAGGACTCAAGAGGATTATCATAAGTGGTTTGCAGAAGCAACAGGAATTTGGACAACAAAAATTGGAGCAGCAGCATATGCGTATGGAACAAGGATTTATTGGGAAAATAATACACTATTAGATAACTTCCCAACTTGGTCACATGAAACAATGCATGACCAAGATGGAGCATTAATACTTAAAGGTAATAACAGAAGACCAGCAGTTGGTGGTGAGTCATATGCAGATAGATTCTTAACACAGGGTAAAGATGAAGCAGGTTACTGTAAATTCAATTTTGTAAGTGATTATGATTCAAATACAAGTCATACAGTAAACTGGACTAGAGATAGAATTTCATCACCAGAAAAAGTGGAAGATTACTATAATAAAGCATTCCAATTAAACTACTTCTTGGATTATATGATAGGTCAGGCAATAATAGATTTAACTCCTGAAGAACAAGAAAAAGTGCTTTCAAAAATGCCAGAAAATGATACAAAACCATCAAGAACAGGTATAAAGAACTTTAAACAAATAGAATCTATTGATGATTTAATAGAAGGACAGTATGCGATAGATTATTCAGCATATGGTTATAGAACAATACGTTGGTATAATCCATTAAGTGATACACATTTTACAAGTGTTGATAACTTATGGACACTGTCTTATGAAATGCTAGGATATGCAGGATATGATGATGGATGGCTACTATGGACAACTGACAAATTGAAGACAACTAATGACCCATTAGTATCAGACCGAAATGTATTAAAGGCAATAACTAAGAAAAAGACAGGACGTGAGATGGACATAAAAGAGTACAAGAAGACGAGATTTGCCGAAGCAGCAGAAAACGCCAATAAATTATCATATATGAATGTAAATGATATCAAAGAACAATTTAAGAAGACTTTGGAACAAGATGCAAGTAGTGTTATGGCAGATTCATTAACAATACAGAAAACTAAAACATCTGAATTGAAGATAAAACTATTTAGCCAATTAAAGAAATACACAGATGACTTAAAGTCAACACCTTTCGGAAAACAGGTGGATAATAAAGAAATAACTGTAAATAGTGGAAAAGAATTTATAGATGAAATAACTAAGAATTCATTAGCGAAAATCAAACTTGGTACAGATATAGATTTATCAGAATATACTAAAGGAAATTACATCATAGGTTCAACATTTGCAGGTGAAATCGATGGTGATGGACATAAGATTAAAGGAATTAGAGTTCCAATCTTTGAAAATACTTTGAATGCTAAGATGAACAACTTTACAATTGAAGATGCACAAGTTGATTTAGCAAAAGAGAAACTCGGAGCTTTAGCAAATAACATTGAGCGTTCAAATATAACGAAAGTTAAGGTTAGCAAGTCTAGCATAAATTCTCAGAATAGAAATACAGTAGGAGCTTTAATTGGAGAGATGAAAGAGTCTGTTATAGATGAATGTAGTATTGAAGATACAACAGTAACAGGTGCTAAAAATGTTGGTGGACTTGTAGGTAATGAAACAAATACAACTGATTCAAAAGAAAATAATAATGCAAGTACAATCAAGAATAGTTATGCATATAAAACAAATGTTAATGGAACTACAAAAGTAGGTGGTTTAGTAGGTAACTTGGAAAACTATGCAAAAGTTGAAGCATCAAGTACATTGGAAATAAATGTAACTGGTTCACAAGATTCAGTAGGTGGATTAGTTGGAGAAATTAACAAAGGTATAATTGAAAATAGTTACTCAACAGGAAATGTCATAGGAAGCAGAAATTACTGTGGAGGTCTAGTAGGTTATGCAACAGACCCTGAAATTAAGAATTGTTACACAACATGTATAGTTAAAGGACAGTCAAACATTGGCGGATTTATAGGAACTGTTAGAAATACTGGAAAAATTGAGAACTGTATTTCAATTGCAACAATGGAAAATTCAAAAGTAGCGAAGTTTGACACAGGTTCAAATAGAGATTTGATAAAAAACGGCTTTAAGAATAATTATGAAATAAAAGAAGTTACAGGAAGACCAGCAGCTAACAATGGAGTAGCAGTTGGAAACATTGCAGAAATTTCATATAAATCAGGAGATGATCCATTAGTTGGAAAACCAGAAGCTTCAGAAACTGGAAGATTAAACGGATTAGATAGTACTGAATTTTGGAATCATACTGGAGATGCAAATATACGTGATTATGGTGTAGACTTTAATAACGGAATTTGGAAAATACCATCAGCAGAAGAACTTGTAGCAGGACAATTGCCAACACTTAAAAGTAAGGGAAATCCTGAAAATACTAAAGTTACAATACCGCAAAATATTCAAACACAAGCAGAACAAATTAATCAACAGCCAGAAACCGTTTTAAATAATAATCCAGTAGTTGTTCAAAAAAATAATAGAATAGAACATAAAACACAAAAAGCAACTACAAATTCTTCTAAAACTGAAAATATGAATAGCAAAAACAGTAATATAGTAGAAGAAAAAAAATCAACAGAAGTTTCTAACAATGTAGTAGATGCAGAAACTAAAAAGGAAATTGATACAACTACAGAAAGTGCTTTAAAACCTGAAGAGGAGAAAGAGCATTAATATATAATACAACAATAAAAGGTTGAGATAAACTCTCAACCTTTTATTGTTTTGTAAAATAACTTGACATGTTTTTATTACTTAAGAGTCAAGATGTTATTAAGATGTCAAGAAAAAGAGATAATATTGTACCTAAAAGAAATAAAATGGTAAGTCATATTAAAAATAATAATGAATAAAATTCATTAGAGGTATCAAATATGGAAATAAAAATAGATTTTCCAAAAGATAATAGTTATATTAAAAATTTAGCTTATATTAGAGCTATGTTGATTAGAGATACAATAAATAATATTTGTGATACATATGAAGAAAAAGAAAAATTAAAAAAAGAAATTCTAGAATATTTAATAAAAAATACTTGAATAATTGTACCTAGAGTGTTAAACAAACAACAAAAAAGAAGGAGTATTTATAAATGAAAGAAAAAATTTCAATAGCTATTTATTCTAGAAAATCAAAATATACAGATAAGGGAGATTCTTGTGGCAATCAAATAGAACTAGCTCGAGAATATATAAGAGTTCATTATCCACCAGAAAATTATGAAGTGAATTCAATAATATGTGAGGATGAAGGTTTTTCAGGAGGAACTGCTGATAATAGACCAAAGTTTCAAGAGATGTTACAATTAGTTAGGAAGAAAAAGATTAATGTCTTGATATGTTATAGATTGGACAGAATAAGTAGAAATATAGCTGATTTTTCAAGTTTAATAAATGAATTAACAAAGTATGACGTAGCATTTATTTCTATAAAAGAGCAATTTGATACAAGGTCACCAATGGGAAGAGCAATGATGTATATTGCATCAGTATTTGCTCAATTAGAAAGGGAAGTAATTGCAGAAAGAATTACTGATAACTTATTGGAACTTTCAAAAACAGGAATATGGTTGGGAGGAGATCCTCCTGTAGGATATTTTGCTAAACGATTTGAAAAAGTGAATATCTGTGATGATGTTCAAGATAATAACATTATAAAGAAAAACAAGAAGGCAAGTAAATTGATAATAAATCAAAGAGAAGTAGAAATAGTAAAACTAATTTTTTCAAAATATTTAGAATTAAAATCTTTAACAAAATTAGAGACTTATTTAATTAATAATAATATAAAAACTAAAAAAGGTGTTTATTATAGTACATTTTCACTAAAATGGATATTAACTAATCCAGTTTATGTTGGGAATTCTAAAGAGGTACTGGAATATTTTGAGCAAAATAATATGAATGTTTATATAGAAAATGATGATAGAAAAGAATGTAACGGAAAATATGGATTTTTAACTTATAACAAAACAAAAGGCAATAAAAATATTCCAAAAGAGGAATGGATAATAGCAGTTGGATTACATCCACCAATTATTGACGATAAACAATGGCTAACAACTCAAATGCTAATTAAAAAGAATGCAGATAAAAGTTATAGAGCAATTGCTAATCCAACTAAGCAAACTATTTCTTCTGGGTTAATTTATTGTAAAGTTTGTGGTTCTAAAATGAGGGCGAGAAACAATGATAGAAGAAGGGCAGACGGAACAATCAATTATTGTTATAGTTGTACTTTGAAAGAAAGGTCAAGAAGGCAAAAATGTCAAAGCAAAAATATAAGTGGTGAAAAATTTGACAAGAAAATTATAGATATCATACGAAAAATTTTTGTTCCAAATTCTGAAATATATCTAGAATTAAAACAAATGTCTTTTATGAAAGAAAAAAATTCATTAAATGAAGAAATCAGATTGTTAGAAAAAGAACTACAAAAGAAAGATGAAGAAATATCAATAATTGTAGAAAAAATGAAATATATTGAACCTGATTTAATAGATATTATTAATACACAATTACGTACAATAAAAGCAGAAAAGGAAAAGCTAGAAACTCAAATTAATTTATTAAAAAATAATCATCAAAACTATTCTAACATTAAAGAGAAAGAAACAACTAGAAATATTTTAAAAATTATAGATAACTCTTTTAAAATATTTAATTATTATGACTTAAAAACAAAAAGAGATATAGTGAGCATATTTATTGAAAGGATATATGGAGGAGAGAAAAAGGATGAAGTTGAAATTAAATTGTTAAATACTAAAATTAGTGAAAATGCTAAAAAGCTATTTATACCTGTAACTCTAAAGGATAATCAATTTTTTTTTGGCTCCTGATTTGCCAACAGAAGTAAAGAGCAAAATCACATCTTAGAAATGAATTACCAGTTGTTATTGCAACTTCAACCAATAATGGATTAGGAGCAAACTTAGTAAATATAGGAAAATTACTTATAAGAAAACAATATTATTTTGTTCCTTTTAGACAAGATAATCCAATTACTAAACCAAGATCAATTGTATTTGATCCTGAATATTTAATAAAGACTGCTGAATATGCTTTAGAAGGAGAACAAATAAGTCCAATATTATTATAATTATGACAAAAAACTTGCAAGTACTAAAAATTATGATATAATTAGTGCTGGTAGGAGGAGAAAAATGGAAAAATATTTTAAAGAATTGGACTAATTATATCATAATTTTTAGTACTTGCAAGTACTAAAAATTATGATATAATTAGTGCTGGTAGGAGGAGAAAAATGGAAAAATATTTTAAAGAATTGGACTATAAATTGCTTAATAAAAAAATGGTATATAAAGGAAGAAGGATAACTGTTGAAGAACTAACATATTATAATTTAAGAGATAACAAAAAAGTTCATAGAGAACATGTTTTAGCAGGAGATGCTGCAATTATATTAGCCATTAACGAAAATAATGAAGTTTTAATGGTTCAAGAACCTCGTACACCTATTGGAAAAATTATATTATCTTTACCAGCAGGAATGATAGAACCAGGTGAAAAATCTGAAGATGGAGCAATTCGTGAACTTGAAGAAGAAACTGGTTATAGAGCCAAAAATATAAAATTATTACGTTATGAATATCCTTCAATAGGATATTCTAATGAAAGATCTTTAATATTTTTAGCAAGAGATTTGGAAAAAACGCACAGAAATTTGGATGATACTGAAGATATTAAAGTAGTAAAAATAAAACTTGATGAATTGAAGAAAATGTTAGATACAAATGAAATACTAGATGCTAGTACAACTATTGCATTATTACATTATTTTATGTATGAAGATAAATAAAGAAAAAAGAGTTCAATATTTATAAAATATGAACTCTTTTTATATATTATCAGCTAATGGATTTCTTTCAACAGCATCTCTAACTTGATCATTATTTACATGTGTATATATTTCAGTAGTTGATATATTTTTATGACCTAAAAGTTCTTGTAAAGCTCTAATATCAACATTACCATATTGATACATTAAAGTTGCAGCTGTATGTCTTAATTTATGTGTAGAATATTTTTTTGTATCTAAACCAGCCATTCTTAATTCTCTATCAACAATATATTGTACTGTTCTATTACTTATTCTTTCTAATCTCTCGCTAAGAAATAGGGCATTTTTAGAATTTTTTGTAGGTTTAATATTTTTAGTAGGACGAACTTCAATATATTCTTGAATAGCTTTCATACAAGCTTTATTTAAATATATAGTTCTTTCTTTGTTACCTTTACCAATGACATTTAATTTACAATCACTAAAATTTATATCAGGGATATTTATTCCAACTAATTCAGAAAGTCTCATTCCACAGTTTAAAAAAAGTGTAATAATTGCAAAATCTCTTTTCTCATTTCTGTTATCTTCATTAGCAGTTATATTAAGTAATTTTTTACTATCTTCTAAAGAAAGATATTTAGGTAGTCTTTTATCAAGTTTGGGAGTCTCTAAATTTTGGGCTGGATTTATTTCTAGCATTTCAGTTTTTTGTGTTAAATAATTAAAAAAGATACGAATACTTGAAACTTTACGAGCTCTTGTTGCAGCTTTACTATGATATGTGTTTGTTAAATATGCAAGAAATGCATGTATATCATCTAATTTAACTTTTTTCATATCATTTAAAGTAAAGTCTTTTATTTCAATTTTTGAAAAGTCTTTTTCGTTTGTCATATGGAAACGTATCTTTAAAAATCTTAAAAACATTCTCAAATCATAATTATACTCTTTAACAGTATTTGGTGATTTATTTAATATTGTAGTTGTATAATCAAGAAATGAATTCATATAATCTGGATTGTTTTCTGGATCAATCATTGTAGATAAAATATCCTCCTTTATTTTTTTTAGATGGAGCAATATCGAATTTGATATCAAAAATATCAAAATTTTGCAAATTATTATCTTCCAAACAATCTAAAAAACATTGTAATTCATCAATATTTCTACAAGCACTAATAACAGCTGGATGTAGTTTGTAATTATTCATCAATTTCATACCAAAAGAAAAAGATGAGCCAAAAGATTCATATTCTTTTTCACGCATTAATTTATATCCTTCTCTAAATCTCGATATAACTGGACTTCTATATTTCTTTAAAGGAAAAATATAATCATTTTGAATAAGTTCTTCATAAGTCTCATATTTAGATTTTAGTAAAGATTGTTGTAAATCAGTAGAAAAGAATGGCAAATATACTTTATTTTCTTTTTCTGAAATAATTAGTGTATTATTATTAGGTATATCAGATTTGACTTGTTTTTTTGTACTTTTTTCATTGCTATTTTTAGTTTCAGTTTTTGTTTCAGATTCTGTAGAGAATAATTTATTTTTATCATTTTCTTTAATATCTATTTTTTTAGTTTCTTTTTTTGTATTTATAATTTTGTTTAGAGTTTTTACAAGACTAAATATTTTCTCATTTTCATCTATAATAAATTTTTCATAAGTATTTTTATAATCATAATAATCTTCCAATAAATCTTGTAATTTATTTAAAAATTCATTTTGGTTAAAACCTTCATTAAAATTAGTATCTTTTACAAACTTTTGTATAGATAGTAGTTTTTCTTTTTGATTATTTAACTTATCCACTATTTCAGCTGATGAAGAAAATGCATCATTAAAACTATTTAAAATAGAAACGTTTTCAAAACTTAGATATGTATGTATAGACAAGTTAATAAAGCTTTTGTAAACAGCTTCTTTATTGTTATTTGTAGTATCTATTTGTTTTTCTAAGACATACATTTCTGTATCAATATTTGCTTCTAAATTAGAAATATCTGGTAATTTACTCTCTCTAAAATTATATATAAACATTTTCTTCCTCCCAAAATCTTTTGTAATTATTTACATTATATATTATTATTAAATTATTATCAATAAATATTTTATATTTAAATATGATTTTTTTGTGATTAATTATATGTTTATTTTTATACAATAATATGATATACTTAATACACTTAAAATAAAAGGAAAGAGGTAACATGATTCATAGAAAAAATAAGGATAAAAATAAAAGATATGAAGAAAATGTAACTGATAAAAAAAGAAGTAAAATTATAAAAATAACAATTATTGTTGTTTTTATAGTATTTTTTCTAATGGGTATAGTTATTGGAATAAATACACATATATGGAAAATGCTTGCTAAAGATATGCTTCTTAATAAGCATTCTATTGTTGTAGATACAGATGGAAATAATATAGCAACACTTGGTGAGGAAAAAGATAAAAGAGTTGTTTCATATAACGATATGCCAAAAAATCTCGTAAATGCATATGTTTCGATAGAAGATGAGCGTTTTTTTAAACATCATGGTGTTGATTTAAAAAGAACTGCTTCAGCTATATTTTCATATGTTTTTCATTTTGGATCTTCTTCATATGGTGGAAGTACAATAACACAACAGCTTGTAAAGAATTTCACAGGAGATTCTACTGATAGTATTACAAGAAAAATAAAAGAATGGTGGAAAGCTTGGCAACTCGAAACAGCCGTATCTAAAGAAGGAATATTGGAAGGATATTTAAATGTTATATATGTTGGTCCAAATGTATATGGAGTAGGTGGGGGAGCAAACTATTATTTTAATAAATCTGTTTCTGACTTATCACTTGCTGAATGTGCATATTTAGCTGGAATTAATAATTCTCCTAATTCATATAATCCTTTTAATAATAGTGATAATAATGAAAAAATAAAAAATAGAACTAAAACTGTACTTAGTAAAATGAAAGAACTAGGCTATATAAGTCAAGAGCAATATAATGAAGCATCTAATCAAGTTGATGCTGGATTGAATTTTAACAAAGGATCATTTGTTGATAGTGGAAATGTCTATTCATATCATACAGACGCTTTAATTCCTGAAGTTATAGAAGATATTTCTAAAAAATATAATATATCAGAAACTTTTGCTAAAAATTATATAGAGTTAGCTGGTCTTACAATAAAAAGTACACAAAATTCAAGTATTCAAAAACAAACTGAAATTGAATTTGAAAAAAGCAGATATAGGATTGCTTCAAAATTAGGTAACGATTCTTCACAAGCTGCAATGGTAATAATTGATCATAAAACAGGTAATGTAGTTGCATGTTGTGGAGGGTTAGGTACAAAAACGCAATCACGTATATATAATAGAGCAACACAAAGCACAAGGCAAACAGGTTCTTCTTCAAAACCTATAGCAATATTAGCACCAGCAATTAAGAAAAGAAAAATAACAGGAGCAACAATGTTTAATGATGTTGAACATGATTTTGAAAATGGATATCATCCAGTAGACTACAGCAAACCTCTTGGTAAAATAACAGTACGTAGAGCTGTTGAATCATCTCAAAATATACCTTTTGTTGAAATAATGGAAAAAATAGGACCTAGCACATCAATAAGATATTTAAAGAAAATGGGAATAACAACATTAACTAAAAAAGATAAGGGATTACCACTATCTTTAGGTGGATTGGATAAAGGAATAAGTCCATTAGAAATGGCAGGTGCATATAGTACAATAGCAAATGATGGAAAATATATTGAGCCAACATTTTATACTAAAGCTGAAAAACAAAATGGAACAACAGCTGTTAAAACAAAACAAAAGAAGAGAAGAGTTTTTTCTAAAGAAGTTGCATATATATTGAAAGAACTTTTAAAACAACCAGTTGAAGGAATTAATGGAACTGCAACATATTGTAAAATTACAGGAGTTGATGTTGCAGCGAAAACAGGAACAACTGATGAAAATTATGATAGATGGCTTTGTGGATTTACTCCATATTATACTGCAGTTACTTGGTATGGTTATGATAAAAACGAAACGGTTGAATTTAATAAAAGAAATCCAGCAGGACTAATATGGGCAAACGTAATGGCAAGGATACATGCAGGTTTAAAAAATGCAGAATTTGAAAAGCCAATAGGAATTACAACTGTTAAAATTTGTGCTCAAAGTGGTAAAATAGCAAGGACGGGTTGTATACATACATATACAGAAAACTTTTTATGGTTAACAGTACCAGGATTATGTGATATTCATAATGGATCAGAATTGAATGTAGAAAAACCTGATTTAAATATAGATGCAAACGCCATAATTCCAAATATTTCAACTGATATAGACAGTGAAGAACCTCAAAGCACAGCAGAGCCGATAGAAGAAGAGCCAGAGAATAACAATCCTACAGCAAATGAAATTGAAACAAATACAACAACAAATAGCACTAATGCAAATACAAATACTTTAAATACAAATACAACTGAAAAAAATGTAAGTACTAATTCTACAAGTACTAATAATACTAATACAAATAGTACAAATACAAGTAAAACACCTAATACTGTTTCGAACACAACAAATACTAGTTCAAAAAACACAACAACAAATACTAGCTCAAAAAATACAACAACAAACAACACTAATACAAAAAATGTTACAAATGAAACCAATTAAAAAGGAGGATTAAAATGTTAGAAAATATTGAAGTTTTATTTCATAGTAGTATAAGAATAAGTAAAAGAAAGGTAATCTATATTGATCCATATAGCATTCAAAAAAACTATATGGATGCAGATTTAATATTTATTACACATAGTCATTTTGATCATTATTCAAAAGAAGATATTGAAAAAGTAAAAAAAGAAAACACAATAATTATTGTACCTCAAGATTTAAAAGAAAAAGCAATAAATGATGGATTTAGTGAAAATAATGTTTTAACAGTAATACCAAATAAAGAATATTTAGTAAATGATATAAGTTTTAGAACAGTTCCAGCATATAATATAGATAAAAATTTTCATCCAAAAAGCAATAACTGGGTTGGATATATAATACAAATAGATAATTTAAAATACTATATTGCTGGAGATACTGATGCTAATGAAGATAACAAAAAAGTTATTTGTGATATTGCTTTTGTACCAGTAGGTGGAACATATACAATGAAAGCTGACGAAGCAGCACAGTTTGTTAATCATATAAAACCAAAAATCGCAATACCAATTCATTATGGTAGTATTGTAGGAACGAAAAATGATGCAAAAACTTTTGTAAGTTTATTAGATTCAAAAATTAAAGGAAAAATTTTGATGTAAAATTTAGTAAGGATAAATTGATATGGATAATAAAGAAATTGAAAGAAAATATTTTGTTAAATGTTTACCAGATGATATTTATATTGAAAAAATTGAAGAAATTAGTCAAATATATTTATATAGAGATAAAAATTCAACTATTCGAATTAGAAAAATGATCATAAATGAAAACGTTGAGTATATTTATACAGTAAAAACACAAGGAAATATAGAAACTGAAGGAAAAATTGGAAATAAATATGAAATAGAATCAAATATTTCTAAAGAATCTTTTGAAGATTTGTCACTAAATAAAATAGGAAATCAAATAAATAAAACTAGATATGTAATACCTATAAAAGGCAATTTAAAAGTTGAAATAGATGTATATCATGATTATTTAGAAGGCTTTTTAACAGCTGAAGTAGAATTTCCAAATGAAGAAGAGGCAAACAACTTTATAAAACCTCAATGGTTTGGAAAAGAAATCGGATATAAAGAATTTTCTAATGGAAAGTTATCATCAATGAATGAGAAAGAATTTAAAAGTAAAGTATCACAAGATTTATTAAATGATAATTTGTTTGTAATAGAAAAATTGAAAAATATTTCAAAAAACTATTGACATAATTAAAACATGATGCTAAAATTAAAAAAATTAAGAGTTTACCTAAAATAATATAATTTGAGCGGTAAAGGGTAGTAAAAATATTGTTACTACTTACACTGAAAGTAAGATTATAATTGTCTTACAAAGGAGTCTTAAAATAGAATTCTTTGTGAGACTTTTTGTTTTTAAGGAGGTATATTATGGATGAAGAAAATATAAAAAGGATAAAAAACTATTTAAAAATCAAAAAATCAATTGAAAATGATAAAAGTGATGAAATGCTTGACGAAATATATGAAGAAGTAATAAATAACAAAAAAGAGAAAAAAGAAAATAAAGAGAAGCGAGGATGTTAAATATGGATGCTAAAGAGTTTCAAAAAAATGAAATTACTAAATATATAAAATATTTTAAAGAAAACAAATTAGATTTGGAAGATTATGAATTTATAGAGGAACTTGAAAATTCAATTGCAAAAATAATGAAAATACAGATTGATGAAATTGGAATGAATTTAAGGTTTGAGCCTGAAAATTATGAAGATAAGCAAAAGAATGATATTTATCTTGGATTCATAAAAAAAGAAGATGATAATAATAATAGTAACCTTGGATCATTTTATCCAAATCATAAAAACATGAAACCTAAAATAACAATCAATTTATGCAATTATAAAGATATATATTTAAATGATGATGACCCAAATAAAAGAGTTTGGGGATGCTTACGTATGTTTAGAACATTATTCCATGAACTTGGACACTACAAACAATACTTAATGGTTAAGCAATGTGTTAGCAGTAAAGATGCTTTGAGTTATGGTAGAGATTTTGTCCTTTTACCATACAGAAGAGCTTTATATGATAGAAACTATGACTCTTTTGCTATTGAGACAAATGCGAATTTAGAAGCATTTAAAGAATATGATAAAATTATGGGTGAAGATGAGTTTTCTATGAGATCAAAGTATTTATATAAAGGAGAATTTGAAACAGGAAGATATAAATATTATAAAGCCGATAAAAATGGCAGAAAACGTAGTCACAAAAAAATGAGAGATGACGTTTCTAGAAAAATTATAGATCAAATTCTAAGCAATGAAAATAAGGATTATATTTTTGAAATATCACCTATATTACTTAAAGAATATAATTATGAAGATTGTTCAAGAAAGACACCAGTTCAATTGATTGAAGAAATGAAAGGAGAAAAAGCTTTATTTGAAAGAAGCGATTTCATTGAAGAAGATGAAAAACAAAAACTTATAACAGATTCAAAAGAGATGTATTTTGAACTTATATACATAGCTTTAAAAGATGCAAAAAAAGAACAACTTATAGAAATTATAGATAAATATGGAAAAAAATATTTTGAAGAGTTATTAGATGATTTAAAACAATACTTTGATAATGAAATGAATCGAAAGATAAGAGAAGCAGAAAGGATGGAATTTGTTCAAAGTAGACCTGGAGAATTTCCAAATACTTATTTTACAGAAAAAAATCCTTTGAAAGTATTATTAAAGAAAAATGCAAAAATAACAAAATATTATAGAAAAAAATATCATTTCCTTGAAAAAATAGAAGATTTCGTTAAAGAATATAATGTTATGGATTTTGAAAATAAAAATCATAATAATAAATCTAAGTCTAAAGAATTTGCAGATGACTTAAAAGTAGATACTAACATATTTACTGAACCCAAAGTTGCTAATATAGTAGAGAAAGTTCAAAATGATGATATAGAAAGATAATTTAAAAACTTAATTAAAAATAAAAAAGGAAAAGTAAAATGATAAAAGAACCGTTTTTAACAAAAAAGGAAGTTGAACAAATTGCAAATAATTATCCAACACCATTTCATATTTATGATGAAGATGGAATAAGAAATACTGCTAGAGATTTAAAAAAAGCATTTGAATGGAATAAAGGATTTAAAGAATATTTTGCCGTAAAAGCAAACCCTAATCCTAAAATAATAAATATCTTAAAACAAGAAGGCTGTGGTGTAGATTGTGCAACATCTGTAGAATTGGAACTAGTAAATAGATTTTGCTCTATTACTGGTAATGACATAATGTTTTCATCAAACAATACATTAGAAGATGATTTTAGATATGCTAATAAATTAAATGCAATAATAAATTTTGATGATATTGAATTAATTGATTATTATAAAAGTTTAAATTTACCATTTTTAAACAAGATGTGTTGCAGATATAATCCTGGTAAAACTTTTAAAATAAATGGAGAAATAATGGGTAACCCTGAAGATGCAAAATTTGGAATGACTAAAGAACAGATAATAAATGCATATATAAGGCTAAAAGAAGAGGGAGTGAAAACACTTGGAATACATTCATTTTTGGCAAGTAGTCAAAACAATAATGAATATTATCCGTTATTGGCAAAACAGTTATTTGAATTGATTGTAGAAATAAAAAATTTAACAGGAATAGAATTATCGTTTGTGAATTTATCAGGAGGAATAGGAATTCCTTATCAACCAAACGAAAGTCCTGTAGACATAATAAAAATCGGAAAAGATATTGAAAAAATATATAATGATGTCCTAGTAAAAAATGGAATAAAAAATATAGAGATATATACTGAACTTGGAAGATATATGTTAGCACCTCACGGAGCACTAATTACCAAAGCAATTCATGAGAAAAATACATATAAAAATTACATAGGTGTTGATGCGTGTGCAACAAATCTTATGAGACCAGCAATATATGGAGCATATCATCATATATCTGTTTTAGGGAAAGAAAAAGATGAAAAAACAAATATTTATGATGTTGTTGGATGTTTATGTGAGAATAATGATAAATTTGCAATAGATAGAACTTTGCCTAAAATAGAAAAAGGCGATTTTCTATTCATTCATGATACAGGAGCACATGGTTTTTCTATGGGATATAACTATAATGGAACACTAAAATCTGCTGAACTTTTATTAAAATCAGATAAAAGTGTTGAATTGATTAGAAGAGCTGAAAATTCTAAAGATTATTTTGCAACTTTAATATAGACAATAATATAAAATTTGACAAAAAATCAAAAAAAATGTATAATATTATTTATAAAAAAAGAGAAGAGGTGAAAATATATGAAATTTAAAACTATAATGAACTCATACAGGTATGCAAGGTAATAATACTCTGTCTAAATTGTGGATACGAGTATTATGTGTTTTGCGTACCTACAAAATAGAAATTATAGTTTGAATTTTATATTAAAATAGATCAAAATATAAAACTATGTGTAGGTAATTTATATAACTCACATAGTTTTTTATTTATAAATAAAACAAAATAAATATAATTTAAAACTATGTGATTATAAAAGACACATAGTTTTTTTGTATCCAAAAAAATATATTTATGG
>CANQQC010000008.1 GCA_947625925.1 uncultured Clostridia bacterium
TCTGAAATAACAGTGAAAAGAAATATAAAGGAACTAAAAGACCGTGGATATATAGAGAGAATTGGAGCAAGAAAAAATGGATATTGGAAAGTGAACTTATAATTAATGTGGTTTTAAGAGTATTATTCAGAGGAGGACAGATATCAAAAGCAAATTGAAAAAGACAAAAAAAGCAGTTGTCAAGGAAAACTTGACAACTGCCTTAGATGAAACTTATAAAGTTTATCCAATTGTGTCACCACTGATGACACAAATTATCAGTCAATACTTTCATAGATATCTAACTAAGGAGGAATGTTTATTTGAATAATATCGATAATTTAAAAGATTTAATAATATATCAAAGTCAAAACAATGAAAATATATCAGTAGAAGTTTTTTATAATGAAGAAGATTTTTGGCTAACACAAAAATCTATGGCAGAATTATTTAATGTTGAAGTAAATACCATCAATTATCATTTAAAAGAAATTTTTAGATATAATGAATTAGATGAAGAATCAGTTATTCAAAAAATTCGAATAACTGCAAATGATGGTAAAAATTGTGCAAGATAAAAAATATGTTTCGGATTTTGATCAACTTTTAATGCAATCAAAAGACATAAAAAATAATTAATGCGGTAATAATGCTTTATTTCAAAGAAGGACAGATATCAAAAACAAAAAGAAAGAGATAAAAAATAGAAAGATAGAAGGAGAAAAGATGATAAGAGTTTTATTTGTATGTCTGGGAAATATTTGTAGGTCACCTATGGCACAATATATATTTCAAGATATGGTTACAAAAAAAGGAATAGAAAACCAATTTTATATAGATTCAGCTGCAACAAGTTATGAAGAAAATGGAAATCCCATGCATTATGGAGCAAGAAGAAAATTGGAACAAATGAATATTAAATGTGGAAACCATACTTCAAGAAGAATTGATAGAAAAGATTATAAAGAATTTGATTATATAATAGGAATGGAAGAATCAAATATACGAAATATAAGAAGAATTGTTGGAGAAGACAAAGAAAAGAAGATACACAGATTATTAGATTTTTCAAAAAATCCAAGAGATATTGCAGATCCATGGTATACAGGAAATTTTGATAAAACATATGAAGATATTGTAGAAGGTTTAAATAATTTTCTAGAAAGGATGCAAAAAAATAATGAACTTATGTAATGAAGAATTTTTAAAAAGAAATAAAATAGACAAAAATGAGCTAACAAAAAATGTTGATAGCAAGATATATTCATTTTCTGAGATTAATCCACTTGCGGAAATTGTCTATTTTCAAAAAAGAGAAGAAAGAAAAAATATAAGTATAGCAAATATAGTTGGATATAATTATCAATTTTATAGCGCACCTAATGATATTATAGAATCATTAGATAACTTTTTTGATAGTGAAGGAGATGGATATCATTCAAGAAGTGTAGGAATATTAGAATATGATAGAGACTATATTTTAGATAAATTACAAGATAGTTTTAAAATGGAACCAATGGTTGTTGCAGATACAGGTGAGGGAAAATATACAATCTCAACTAATGGTTTACATAGATTTACAGTACTTAGATTACTATATTTAAGTGAAGTAGTACAAGCAAAAGGAGATCCAAGAAAATTAGATGAATTAGAAAAAAAATATACTATACCAGTGCAATTACAAGGAATTGAATTTGAAAAAACATATTGTAAGTATTTAATAAAACAAACTCAGGATCCAAATATAAGAGGATTTAGAATTTCAAAGATAGATTCATGTATAGATGAGAATGGAAAATATGATGTAACACTATGTAAAGGTTGGGATAAAGAAAAAGAAGTAAGAATGACTCAAGAACAACTGGAGAATTTGTTAAGAGAAATTAGTGATATTAGTAGTGAATTTACTCAAGATCATATAACAGATAATGTTGAAATTAAATATTTTAATGGAGAAAATAGAATTTTAGATAAAAATGAATTTATAGAATTTACAAAACAAAAACTTATAGAAAGTGAAAATTTTAAAGAAATACAAGAAAAAGTAAAGGAAAACTATAGTAAATATTCAAGCTTTAAAAAGTTTATAGATGATAATTTCTTAGATTTGTTTCCATTAAAAGATTTAGTAGTTGATGATGAGGAGGTTAATATATAAATGATTGAATTATTAAAATGTGAAGAAAAAATAGGAGAAAATTTATTACCTAAAGAAAAATATGATGAAGTTTATAAACTAGTAGAAGATAAAAAAGTAATTGGAGTAGGAGTTATAAATTATGATAAAGAAAATATGATTTCTATCTTGATTAGAAAAGAATTAAGAGGAAACGGATATGGAAAAATATTATTTTCAAAAATGATGGAACAAATAAAAAATAAAGGACATAAACAAATAGTTTTAGAATTTGAAAAAGTTAATATACCAATGGTAAAAATAGTAAGTGACAACAAAGGGGTTCAGGTATCAATAAATGAAAACTATGTTAAATATATAGTGCCATTAAAATAAAATATATCTAGTAAAAAAGGTGGTTACTTAATAGTATGAGTAGAGGGAGAAGAGCTTTAACAAGAAAAGAACAAAGGCAAAGAAAAAAAACTAGAAGAAAATTGAAGAAACTCGAAAGAAATAAAAGGGCTAGAAGTAGACAAGTAAAAAGAAGATTAGAAGCAAAGAAAATTCAGAATGAAAAAGTGAGTTTTAAAAGAAGAAAGCTAAACAAAAAGAAAGTTTTACAATTCATATTATTTATCATTTTGATTTTTGTTTTGATATTATTTATACAAATATATATAAAATATTATTTAAGTTATAAAAAAATGAAAGAAACTTCAGAACAAAAAATACAAATACAAGAAGAAGTTAAAAGTGTTGAAGATGAAAATGTAAAAGCATTGATACAAGATGTGATAGCAAAAAAAGAACTTTCTGAAGATAATTTTGCATTCTTCTATTACAACACAAATTCAAAAAAATATTATCTATATAATGAAAGTAAATATATGATAGCTGCAAGTTCAATAAAAATGCCACTTGCAATGATATATTATGATCAAGTTGTAGAAGGAAAAATAACTTTAACTGATAAACTAACATATACAAAAGAATCGTATGAAGAAGGATTAGGCTCAACTACTTCAATGTATAAAGTCCAAGAACAAATACCAATTAATTACTTGATAGAGCAAAGTATAGTAAATAGTGATAATACAGCAACTAATATACTAATAAATAATATGGGATATAAAGAATATAGAAATGGAATAGCTAAATATTCAACAATTGAATTACCACCAGAATTTTATACAGAAAATATAACATCAGCAAAATATGGATTTGATGTATGTATGCATCTATATGAAAACATAGAAAAATATGCTGGATTAATAGATTTGTTAAAGAAATCTTCAGAAGGATCATATTTAAAAAAATATATAAATGATGCAGAAGTTGCACATAAATATGGAAGTTATGAAGGTTATATGCACGATAGTGGAATAGTATTTGGAAAAGAAATATATTTAATAGGAATATATACAAAAAGTTTAAAAGAAGATAGTGAAGAATTTATAGCGAATTTGAGTAAGCAGGTATATGAATTAGTGGAAAATAGTAATTAAAAACTAAAAAGGAGGTAAATTAAAATGATACCACAAAAACTAAAAAAAGGAGATGAAGTAAGAATAATTGCTCCATCAAGAAGTATGGTAATACTAGGAGAAGATTGCAAAAAGATTGCAACACAAAGATTAGAAGAATTAGGGTTAAAAGTTACATTTGGAGAATATGTTGAAGAATCAATAGATGAAGATTATATAACGGCATCTATTGAACATAGAGTAAAAGATTTAAATAATGCATTTGCAGATAAAAACGTAAAAGCAATATTAACTGTAATAGGAGGTTTTAATTCAAATCAAATATTGGATTATATTGATTATGAAACAATAAAACAAAATCCAAAAATCTTTTGTGGATTCTCAGATATTACAGCATTATCAGATGCAATATATACAAAAACTGGATTAGTAACATATTCAGGACCACATTATTCAAGTTTTGGAATGCTTAAAGGGTTTGAATACGAATTAGAGTATTTTAAAAAAATGTTTTTTGAAGATAATGAAATTGAAATTATATCATCAGAAAAATGGAGTGATGATGCATGGTTTATAGATCAAGAAAAAAGAGAATTTATACAAAATGAAGGTATGTTTGTAATAAATGAAGGAAGTGCACAAGGTGAGATAGTTGGAGGAAACTTATGTACATTGAATTTGTTACAAGGAACACAATATATGCCTAATATAGAAAATAAAATATTGTTTATTGAAGATGATGGATCAGCAGGTTCAACGTTTTTAGTAAATTTTGATAGAAATTTTCAATCATTAATACACACTCCACAATTTAAAACAGTAAAAGCAATAGTTATAGGAAGAGCACAAAAAGAATGTGGAATGACAAAGGAAAAATGGACAAAAATGATAAAAAATAAATCAGAATTGAAAGATATTCCTGTAATTGCAGGGGCGGATTTTGGTCATACAACACCTATTTTTACATTTCCAATCGGTGGGTATGCAAAACTTGATGCAAAAGGAAATGAAATTAGTTTAGTAATAAAAGGATAAACTGAAAGGACAAAATATGAAAAAATATAAATATGAAATAATAATATTTACTGTAGATGCAATATGTATGATACTTGAATTGATAGCATCAAGATTGATATCTCCATACTTTGGAAATTCAAACTTAGTGTGGACAAGTGTAATAGGAATTATATTATTAAGTAGTAGTATTGGAAATTATGTAGGAGGAATAATAGCAGATAAAAAAAATGTAAGTAAAAATTTAAAATTAATACTCATATTATCTACAATTTCAATATTTGCTATACCAATAATACAAAGACAGATTCTCACATTTATATCAAAAATGATTTCAAGTATAAAAATTGGAGCTGTACTTGCAACTATAACGTTATTTTTTATTCCATCATTGATGATGGGATTGTTGACACCAATAATAGTAAAATTAAAATTAGAAAGTATAAATAGTGCAGGAAAAGTAGCTGGAAAGATAAATGCAATTGCGACAATAGGAGGAATATTTGGGACATTTCTTGGAGGCTTTTTCTTAATACCAAACTATGGAAGTATACATATATTATACGTTTTAACAATAATTGTGGCACTATTAGTTTTGCTTGTAGAATTTAGTATGAAAAGTAAAAGTAATATAATTACGTTGGTAATAATTATAGCTTCAATATTCCAAATGGTAAATAGTATAAAAACAAACAATCAAAATGGAGAACAGGTTTTAGAAGGTACTCTAAAAACAAAAGATGATTATGTAAGCTATGATACACAATATGGAAGAGTACTTATATACAACACAAAAAGAGATGGAGAAAATGTAAGAATTTTAGATATTGACAGTGGATATGAATCAGCAACATTTACAGATGAAGGAAAAGAATATGAATTAGTTTTTCCTTATACAAAATTTTATAACTTAATGTTTAAGGCAAATATTGAAATAAAAGATACAATGCTAATAGGTGGGGCACGGATATTCCTATCCTAAATATTTCATAAGTAACTATAAAGATAAGAATATGGATGTAGTAGAAATAGATGGTAAAATCACACAAATAGCAAAAAAATATTTTTATTTAGACAAATTAATAAAAGAATACAATTTGGAAGAAAATAATAGATTAAATTTGATTACAGAAGATGGTAGAACATATCTAAATAGTAATAAGAAGAAATATGATGCTATATTAAATGATGCTTTTTCGGGAACATCACCAGCAAAAACTTTAGCAACAAAAGAAGCGGTAGAAAAAATAAAAGATTCTTTAAATGAAGAAGGCTTATATTTAACAAATGTAATATCTTCATTAACTGGAGAAAATTCAAAATTTTTAAAAGCTGAAATAAACACATTAAGACAAGTTTTTAAAAACATTTATGTAGTACCTTGTAATACAGTAACAGATATAGAAGGAAAACAAAATATTATGGTAATAGCAACAGATAGTATTTTAAATTTAGGAGATAATATACATACATATGATATAGAAATTGCAGAAGATGAAATAGTATTAACAGATGATTATTGTCCAGTTGATTCTTTAATACCACAACAATAAAAAGGAGGAAATATATTTTGAGTAAGCTAGTTTTAATAGATGGTAATAGTATTATGAATAGAGCCTTTTATGGTATTATGGGTGGAAGAGCTTTGATGACAAGTGATGGAATGTATACAAATGCAATATATGGATTTTTGGCAATATTATTTAAACTACAAGAAGAAGTAGAACCAGATTATATGGTAGTTGCATTTGATTTAAAAGCACCAACAGCACGTCATAAAATGTATGAAGGATATAAAGCAAATCGAAAAGGTATGCCAGATGAATTAGCAATGCAAATGCCAGTAATAAAAGAAATCTTAAAAGCTATGAATATAGATGTTGTGGAAATGGAAGGATATGAAGCAGATGACGTTTTAGGTACACTTTCTAGATATGGAGAAAAACAAGGATTAGAGGTTGTAATTTTATCTGGAGACAGAGATACTTTTCAACTTGCAACTGATAAAGTAACAATAAGAATACCTAGAACTAAAGGTGGAAAAACTGAGACTGAAGAATATGATAGGAATAAAATTATAGAAACATATGGAGTTGAACCAGAACAATTGAAGGATGTAAAAGGACTACAAGGAGATTCTTCTGATAATATTCCAGGAGTTCCAGGAATTGGTGAAAAAACAGCATTAAATCTAATACAAAAATATAAATCTATAGAAAATTTATATAAAAAGATAGAAAGAAATGAAGATGACTTAAAAGGAAAGCAAAGAGAAAAAATAGTGGAAAATAAAGAACTAGCAGAACTTTCGAAAGTGTTAGGAACAATAAACTTAGAAGTTCCAATAACAGATAAATTAGAAGACTTTAAAGTAGAACCATGGGACAAACCTAAAGTGTTAGAGTTATTTAAAAAATTAAAACTTAATAGATATATTGATAGATTTTCTTTAAGAGAAGAAGGAGAAGAAAGTGCAAATATAGAGGAAAATCTATTAAATATAGTAGATAAAGAAGAAGATAAAATAAAAGAAGAAATAATTAAGAACAAAAAAATTGTATTTTATTTAGAAAGCAAACAAGATTTAAATGAAGAAAAGATAATTAAAGAAAAAATAACTGCAATTTGTATATACAATGAAGATAATAATGAAGCATACTATATTCCATTAAATGAAGAAAAAGATATATACAATTGGAAAGAAATTTTTGAAAACAAAGATATAAAAAAGACAGGAATAAATCTAACAAAAGAATATATACTATTAAAACAAAATGATATAACACTCAATGGAATTGAATATGATGTACAGATAGCTTCATATATATTAAATCCGTCAAACAATAAATTAGATATTGAAAGATTAAGCTTTGAACATATAGGGGTAGATATAATAGAGTATCTTCAAAATCTAGGAATTGAAAAAAATGAAAATAAGCAATTAAATTTATTTGATGAAGTATCACAAGACAATAAACAAGATGAGATAGATAAATATAAGAGCAGTTTATATGTTACAGTTATTTCAAAAATAAAAGAAAAAACGTCAAAAAAACTAGAAGAAATTGGAGCAAAAGAATTATTCGAAAACATTGATATGCCAACAGTTGAAGTTCTATCAGATATGCAATGGAATGGAATGTATGTTGATGAAAAAGAATTAGAAGAATTTGGAAAAGAATTAACAAATAAAATTGAATCTGTAACAAATGTTATATATGAAATGGCAGGAGAAGAATTTAATATAAATTCAACAAAACAATTAGGAGAAATCCTATTTGAAAAAATGAAATTACCAGTATACAAAAAAACAAAAAGTGGTTATTCAACAGATGTTGATGTATTAGAAAGACTAAAAAAAGATGATCCGATAATAGAGCAAATATTAGAGTATAGACAATTAGTAAAATTGAATTCGACATATGTTGAAGGATTAAAACAATATATAAATCCTAAAACACATAGAATACATTCATTTTTCCACCAAACAATAACAGCGACAGGAAGGATTAGTTCAACAGAACCTAATCTTCAAAATATTCCAACAAGATTTGAACTGGGAAAAAGAGTTAGAAAAGTATTTAGACCTGAAGATGGAAAGGTTTATCTTGATGCAGATTACTCACAAATAGAATTAAGAGTATTAGCACATGTTTCTGAAGATGAACATATGATAGAAGCTTTTAAAAATAATGAAGATATTCATAAACAAGCTGCATCAAAAGTATTTAAAACACCAATAGAAGAAGTAACAAAGGAACAAAGGAGTAATGCTAAAGCTGTAAATTTTGGAATAGTATATGGAATAAGTGATTTTGGTTTAGCAAATCAATTAAATATCCCAAGGAAAAAAGCAAAACAATATATAAATGAATATCTAGAACAATATTCAGGAATAAAAAGATTCATGGATGGTGTAACTGAAAAAGCAAAAGAGCAAGGTTATGTAGAAACACTATTTTCAAGAAGAAGATATATTCCAGAATTAAAATCTAATAATTATATGGTTAGACAATTTGGAGCAAGGGCAGCAATGAATACACCTATTCAAGGTACAGCAGCAGATATTATGAAAATTGCAATGATAAATGTTTCTAAAAAAATGAAACAAGAGAATTTAGAATCAAAAATTGTTTTACAAGTTCATGATGAAATGATGATTGAGGCTAAGAAAGAAGAAGCACAAAAAGTAAAAGAAATAATGAAAAAAGAAATGGAAGCGGCTATACAATTGAAAGTACCACTAATAGTTGATGTTTCAGAAGCAAGTAACTGGTATGATTGCAAATAAAGAGGAGAGAAGATATTTGAAATTTAAAAAAACATTTATAATATTGACTATATTTTTAATATTAGGTATACTATTATTTATATTTAAAGATCAACTATTAACAATAATATATCCAAGAACATATAATGAAGTTATAAAACAATATGCTGACAAATATAAAGTAGATGATGATTTGGTATTTGCTCTAATAAAAACTGAGAGTAATTTTAAATCAAATGTTGAATCAAATAAAGGAGCAATAGGGTTAATGCAGTTAGTTGAAAAAACAGCTTTAGAAGTTGCTCCAGATGTAGGATTAGAAATAAGCAAAGAAGAGATGAAACAAGAACTTCTTGATCCTAAAATAAACATTAATATTGGAACTAAATATTTAAGTGACTTAATAGAAAAATATAATTGTTTAGAATTAGCACTAACAGCATATAATGCAGGTATTGGAAATGTTGATAAATGGATAGAACAAGGAATACTAAATTTTGATGGTAGCAACATTGAAAAAGTACCTTTTAAAGAAACTAATAGATATGTAAGAAGTATTTTAAGAGACTATAAAATATATCAAAAAATATACTAAATAAATTAAGAAATAATATAAGGAGGAGATATAGTGAAAACAGTAGGTATAATTTTAAGACAATTTGAATCAGAATATACAGATTTATTATTATATGGAGTTGGAAAAGATTTAGTAAAATTTTTAAACAAATATGATAATGTGACTCCTATTTGTATACCTGTTGAATTTGAAAATGAAAAAATTGTAGATAGAATAAAAAGACTAGTAGATATGTGTGATGGAATAGTATTCCCAGGTGGAAATGGAATTACTGAAGTGGATTGTGAAATAATGAGATATGCTTATGAAAAAGATAAACCAACGTTAGCAATATGTTTGGGAATGCAAATAATGGGAAAGACTTTTGAAGGTAAAGTAAATGAAGGAGTAGTAGAAGAACATTATAATAGAAAAGAAAAGTATGTACACAATATAACGATAGACGAAAATAGTAGACTATATGAAATATTAGGAGATACAAAAATAAAAGTTAATAGTAGACATAGAGATTGTGTGGAATATACAAATTTAGATTGTGTTGCAAGAAGTGAAGAAAATATAATAGAAGCTATTGAAGATAAAAATAAAAAGTTTTTTATAGGTGTTCAATGGCATCCTGAAACTATAAGTAATGATGAATATAGTAAAAAAATATTTGATAATTTTATAAGTAAATTATAATTGAGGGTTTATAAAAAAACTCTCTTTTAATTTTAGCTAATTTGACTTATTATAAAATTTGATATAAAATATATAAACAAATTTAGGAGGTGGATTATGAAAATTTTATTCAAAGGAGAAACAAGAGAGATACATGAACCAAAAACAGTTAGAGAAATTTTTGAAAAGGAAATTAAAGAAAATAAATATCCTGTAATGGGATGTATAGTAAATAATGATTATAAAAATTTACAACATATAATAAAAGAAGATTCAGAAGTAGAATTGATAGATATATCAACAAAAGAAGGAACAAAAATGTACAGAAGAACATTGGTGTATATAGCATGTAAAGCTGTAGAAGAACTATATTCACCATTAAAACTATATGTTAATTATCAATTAGCAAATGCAATGTTTTGTAATATTGACAAAGTAGAAAATACTGAAGAAATGATAAAAAAAATAGAAAAAAAGATGCATGAAATTGTAGAGCAAGATATTGAAATTAAGAAAAGAACAATGAATAGACAAGAAGCTAAGAAATTTTATGAAGAAACAGGAGCTACAAAAGGAAAACTTCAATATGAATTAGAAAGTAATGAAGAAATATCAATGTATTATTGTGGTGATTATTTTAATTATTGTTATGGTACACTAGGAGATAGAACAGGATTAGTAAATCTGTTTAAATTATCTAAATATGAAGATGGCTTTTTAATTAAATATCCAAGTTCAAAAAATCCTTTTGTAATACCAAATAGTATAAAAGGTAAAAAATTAGCATGGGCTTTTGAAGAGTATAAAGAAATACATAAAATATTAAATTTAGGAACATTATATCGTCTAAATACAATTATTGAAAATAATGAAATTCAAGATACAATAATGTTAGCAGAAGCATTACATGAAAAGAAAATAGCAGAAATAGCAGATAAAATATCTAAAAACAAAAATGTAAAAATGGTATTAATAGCAGGACCTTCATCATCTGGAAAAACTACATTTTCACAAAGATTAGGGTTGCAATTAAGACTTAATAAAATTCAACCAGTTACAATTTCAGTAGATAATTATTTTGTTGAAAGAGAAAATAATCCAAAAGATGAAAATGGAGAATATGATTTTGAGTGTATAGAAGCTATTGATATAGACCTATTTAATAATCATTTATTGAAATTATTAAATGGAGAAGAAGTTGAAATACCTTCATTTAATTTTATAACAGGAAAAAAAGAATATAAAGGAAATAAACTTAAACTTGAAAAAGATCAAATATTAGTAATTGAGGGTATACACTGTTTAAATGATAAACTAACAGAACAAATACCAAAAGAACAAAAATACAAAGTTTATGCAAGTGCCTTAACAGTATTAAGTATAGATAGGTATAATAGAATATCAACAACAGATACAAGGTTGATAAGAAGAATAGTTAGAGATTATCAATTTAGAGGATATAGTGCATTACACACAATTCATACATGGCCAATAGTAAATGCTGGAGAAGAAAAAAATATATTCCCATATCAAGAAGATGCACATAGTATATTTAATACTTCTTTAATTTATGAATTGGCAGCATTAAAACCAATAGCTATGCCACTATTATTAGAAATACCTAACACATGTAAAGAATATGCAGAAGCACAAAGATTGATAAATATTTTAAAATATTTTAAAGAAATTCCAAATGATATTATACCAACACATTCTATATTAAAGGAATTTACAGGTGGAGGAAACTTTAAATATTAAGGAGACGAAATGGAAAGTAGAATATTTACACAAATAGATGAAGAATTTGTGTGTGATAACTGTGGGAAAAAAGTTAAAAAACTTGGTTATTCTTGTAGAAATCATTGCCCATATTGTTTACATTCAAAACATGTTGATAAAAATCCAGGAGATAGGCAAGAATCATGTCATGGAGACTTGAAACCAATTGGGTTAGAAATAAATTCAAAAAAAGGTTATGTTATAATCTTTAAATGTTCTAAATGTGGAGCAATAAGAAAAAATAAAGCAGCAAAAGATGATAATATGGATTTAATAATAAAATTAAGTAATAATGAAAATAACATATAAAAAAAGGGTTAATATATGTAAAAATATATTAACCCTTTTTTTAATAATTATCAATAATTTCATTTATTTCATCTATACTTTCATAAAGGACATCAATTCTTGCAACATCAATATTAAAATCCAAAGGTGATATTGATAAACTTTTGTAATTATAAATTGATGTAACTGCTTGAATATTATCAGGTATAACAGGAAATTTTGCTTTCATACGATCTTGAAGATAGTATTTATTAGAAGACAAGCACTTTTCCTTACATTTAGGATAACATTTATTAGAGTTACCTATAACGCAGTAATTTGTGTTAAGTACAGGAATTTTACCATATACAACTAATTCTTTATTCAACATGTTAGAACCACAAATATATGAAGTTGATTTTGTATCTAATTCAGGTGATATAGTAAAAGTACTTAATCCCATGTCTTTAAGAACATTTACACTTAATAAATTAAAAATATTAAAAGTAAAGTTTGCTACTAAATCGAATTGTTCTAAATTTTTAATATCCTTTAAAAGTAGAATATTAGAAATATTTGAAAGAACAAAACCTTTAATATTATATTTCTTAATACTTTTGTCTATATTATTATATATAATATTTCTATAATTAGCTTTTATTATTGTAGGTAAAAATATATACATATTAAATTTAGAACTTAGTAATTCTAAAATAGGGCTATATTTTTTTATAGAGAAATATTTTAAAGGAATGTATAATTTATCAACATGTTTTAGTTTTGAATAATCATAATTCATATCTAAAATATTTAATAATAAAGCAGTCTTGTAATCTTCTTTACATCTTTTTTTAGACGTATTTAGTAATTTAATATTCTTAGCTAGTGAACGGAAATGTTTTTGTAAATGGGAAGTGTTAGGAGTTCTTTTGATGTTTTGTATTGCATAATTTTTAACTTCTTTTAAAGCAATTCTTCGTAATTCATTTAAAGAACTTATCTTAGGTAAAAATGCATTATCATCTAAATCTACAAAAATATTTTTAAATTCATAAGGTGTATCTGTAGTTTTATTAATTTGTATAACTACACGTTCTTTTGTTAGTGGTTGTTTTTTTGCATCAATTGGTTTTTCATCAATAGTGCAAGTAATATTTAAATTTTTATAAATAGGTGATGTGTCAGCTGAGGTTATATTAATACTAATATCTTTATTCTTTTTTATAGTAACATGACAATTTAGATATATTTTTCTATTTTCTAATTTTATACTAACATTAGATTGAGCAGATAAATGCTTAGAAGATATTTTATATATCTTATCACCTAAATTTATATCCCCACGCATTCTACCAATTTCAACTGTTTGCCCAGCTCTGCCTCTTGAGATGTTTTTTCCTTTTTTCATAAGTTCAGAAATTGTATAAAGTCCAGATTCATTTTCTAAAGCTATAGTATCTCCAACAACTAATGTTTCATTTAGCTTTACAGTTATATATCTGTTTTTAGTGTATTTTTCAACTTTTCCTAAAAATAGTCCCATATTGTTTGGTTTGTTTTTACATACTAAGTTCATATTTGGTTGTTTATCTAAATGTCCAGAAGAACATTGTCCTCTATTAAATACTTGTAATAAATGCTTCTTATCAATTGATTCAATTTCATAAGGTTTGTTTGACATAGCCAAATCAATGTATTTCCTATAAATTCTTGTGACAGTTGACACATATGTAGGTGATTTCATTCTTCCTTCAATTTTAAAACTTGTAACACCACCTTGTATAAGTTCTGGAATATATTCTAAGCCACATAAATCTCGTGCACTCAAAAGGTATCCTTTGTCGATAATCTTTTTGTTTTCAACTAAACTATATGGTAATCTACAAGGTTGTGCACATCTACCTCTATTTCCTGAGCGACCACCAATCATACTAGAAAATAAGCATTGTCCTGAATATGAAATACAAAGAGCTCCATGTATAAAACATTCAATTTCAATTTTAGAATTTTGACAAATATAAACAATTTCATTAACAGATAGCTCTCGAGATAAAACTACTCTTTTAAAACCTAATTTTTCTAATTCTAAAACTCCTTGTAAATTATGTACTGACATTTGTGTACTTGCATGGATGTCTAAGTCTGGAAAAGAGTCAATCAAAAGTTTCCCAAGACCAATATCTTGAACTATGATAGCATCAATTCCAAATTCATAAGCTTTTTTTGCTAACTCAAGACTCTCCTTTAATTCATCATCTTTAATAAGTATATTCAAAGTTAAATGAGTCTTGACACCATGTATTTTTGCGTATGTAATTGCTTTTTCTAATTCTACCATATCAAAATTTTCAGCATAAGCTCTTGCACTAAAATTATCGGATCCAAAGTAAACAGCATCTGCACCATTTTGTACGGCAGCTTTTAAGGAATCAAAATTCCCAACAGGTGATAATAATTCGACCATATTAACTTTCCTCCGTATATCTTAATTTGATTTTTAATATTCTATCATAAATATGATAGGTTTTCAAGAAAAAAGATTCTAAAAGAGAGTTTTAAAAATTTCAAAAAACACTTGTACTTTTTGAAATTTGTATATATAATTATTATGTTAAAAAAAGGGGGATAATAAATGACATTTATTGACGAAATTAAACAAAGAGCAAAAAAAGAAGTGAAAACAATCGTATTACCAGAAGCTGACGATATAAGAACTATAGAGGGTGCAAGTATGGTATTACAAGAAGAATATGCAAATATTGTTCTTTTGGGCAATGAAGAGGAAATAAAAAAGAAGGCAAAAGAGAATGGGTTCAATATACAAAAAGCTAAAATAATTGATCCACAAAAATCAGAGAAAAGACAAGAATATGCACAGAAACTTTATGAGTTAAGAAAAGCAAAAGGAATGACAATTGAAAAAGCAAAAGAACTAGTATTAGATCCAACTCATTATGGAATGATGATGCTAAAAAGCGAAGATGCAGATGGATTAGTATCAGGAGCAGCACATTCAACTGCAGATACTTTAAGACCAGCATTACAAATCTTAAAAACTGCACCAGGAACTAAATTAGTATCAGCATTTTTTGTTATGGTAGTTCCTAATTGTGAATATGGAGCAAATGGAACATTTGTATTTGGAGATAGTGGATTAAATCAAAATCCAAATTCAGAAGAATTAAGTGAAATAGCGATAAGTTCCGCAAAAAGTTTTGAGCAATTAGTAGAAAAAGAAGCAAAAGTTGCTATGCTATCATATTCAACATATGGAAGTGCAACTTCAGAATTAACACAAAAAGTGATTGATGCAACAAATATAGTAAAAGAAAAAGATGAAAAACTAGCAGTTGATGGAGAACTTCAATTAGATGCAGCAATAATTCCTGAAATAGCAAAATCAAAAGCACCAGGAAGTAAAGTAGCTGGAAAGGCTAATGTTTTAATATTCCCAGATTTAAATGCTGGAAATATTGGATATAAACTAGTACAAAGATTAGCAAAAGCTGAAGCTTATGGACCTTTATGTCAAGGTATTGCAAAGCCAGTAAATGACTTATCAAGAGGTTGTAGTAGTAAAGATATAGCAGGAGTTGTGGCAATAACAGCAGTTCAAGCACAGACAAAATAAAAATATAATAGTAGAAAAGGGGAAGTTTATGAAAGTTTTAGTATTAAATTCTGGAAGTTCATCATTAAAATATCAATTGATTGATATGAAAACAGAAAAAACACTTACATCTGGATATTATGAAAGAGTAGGAAGTGACAAAGCTTTTTTAGTATATAAAGTTAATGGAGAAAAAATCAAAGTAGAAAAACCGGTAAATGATCATGCAGAAGCATTGAAGGTTGTAATGGAAGAAATAACAAGTCAAGAACATGGAGTTATAACAAGCCTAGATGATATTGATTGTATTGGGCATAGAGTTGTACATGGTGGAGAAAGATTTAAACATTCAGTACTAATTACTGAAGATGTAATAAAGGCAATTGAAGAATGTGCAGACTTAGCACCATTACATAATCCTGCAGGAATATTAGGAATAAGGGCATGTCAACAACAAATGCCACAAAAACCTAATGTAGCAGTTTTTGATACTGCTTTCCATCATACATTACCAGAGGAAAGATACATATATCCTATACCATATGAATATTATGAAAAATATGGGGTAAGAAAATATGGATTCCATGGTACATCACATAAATATGTATCAAATAGAGTTGCACAAATTATAAATAGACCAATAGAAGAATTAAAAATAATAAATTGTCATATTGGACAAGGTGCAAGTATTTGTGCAATAGAGAATGGAAAATCAGTAGAAACAAGTATGGGATTAACACCAGTAGCAGGAATACCAATGGGATCACGTTCAGGAGATTTAGATCCGTCTGTATTAACATATATAATGAAGAAAGAAAATATGACAATTGATGAAGCAAATAATATGTTAAATAAAAAATCAGGATTACTTGGAATATCTAGAATATCTGCAGACAATAGAGATATTGAGATGGCAGATAGCCAAGGAGACAAAATGGCTCGTTTGGCATTAGATAATTATCATTATTTGATAGCAAGTTATATTGCAAGATGTGCAGTAGCAATGAATGGTGTTGATATAATAACATTTACTGCAGGTGTAGGTGAAAGAGGCCCTGAATCAAGAGAAGCAATATGTAATCAATTAGAATTTATGGGAGTAAAATTAGACAAAGAAGCAAATAAAGTAAGAGCAGAGGAAGCAAAAATATCATCAGAAGATTCAGAAGTTCTAGTATATGTTGTACCAACAAACGAAGAACTAATGATAGCTAAGGAAACAAAAAGAATAGTAGAATCATAATTTTAGGAGGATATGTAATGAAAATATTAGTATTAAACTGTGGGAGTTCGTCATTAAAATATCAGTTAATAAATATGGAAAATGAAGAAGTTCTTGCTTCAGGAAAATATGAAAGAATTGGTGAAAAGGAAGCTTTCTTAACTCATAAAGTAGAAGATAAAAAAGTAAAAATAGAAAAATCAGCATTTAATCATACAGAAGCTATTGACTTCACTCTAAAGCAACTAACAAATCCAGAATATAAAGTAATAGATAGTTTAGATGAAATAAATGCAATAGGACATAGATTGGTTCATGGAGGAGAAAAAATTGCTGATTCAGTTATTATTGATGAAAATGTCATAAATATTTTAAAAGAATGTGAAGATTTAGCACCATTACATAATCCAGCATGTGTACTTGGAATACAAGCTTGTAAAGAGGTTATGCCTGAAATACCAATGGTTGGAGTTTTTGATACAGCTTTTCATCAGACAATTTCAAAAGAAAAATATATATACCCAATACCTTATGAATATTATGAAAAATATGGAGTAAGAAAATATGGATTTCATGGTACATCTCATAAATTTGTATCACAAAGAATTTCTGAAATACTTGGACATGATGATTTGAAAATAATAACATGTCATTTAGGACAAGGATCAAGCTTATGTGCAATAGAAAATGGAAAATCAGTAGAAACAAGTATGGGACTAACACCAATAGCAGGAATTCCAATGGTTACAAGAAGTGGAGATATGGATCCATCAGTTTTGACATATATAATGAAAAAAGAAAAAATATCAGCACAACAAATGGAAGATATTCTTAATAAACAAGCAGGTATTGCAGGAATGTCAAATTTAGCACCAGATTTTAGAGAAATAGAGGAAAAATCTACTCAAGGAGAAGAAAAAGCTTGTATAGCAATAAATAAGTTTAATTATTCAGTAGCAAGTTATATTGCTAAATGTGCAGTAGCAATGAATGGAGTAGATGTTTTAGTATTTACAGGTGGTGTTGGAGAGAACCAAATAAATATAAGAAAAAATATTTGTAAACAACTTGAATTTATGGGTGTTAAAATAGATGAAGAAGCAAACAACATGAGAGGAGAAGAAAAGAAAATTTCGAAACAAGACTCTAAAGTACTTATATATGTTGTACCAACAAATGAAGAACTAATGATAGCAAAAGAAACACAAAGATTGATAAAGTAATGATTATGATATTGATAGCAGAAAGTTTTATATAAAACTTTCTTAGCTATCATAATGTATAAATATAAAAGGAGAAAAAATGAAAGAAAATAAAAATGGTAAGATAAATGGAGTAGCACTTAGCAGCTTAGTATGTTCATTATTAGGAACATTAACATTAACTTTCTCTTGTGGACTTGTTGCAATTGTAACAGGTGTTATTGGATTAGTTCAATTTGATAAGGAAAAAGAAACAGGAAGGTGGATGGCAATTACAGGATTAGTTATAGGAATAATTGAGGTTTTATTTGTTTTGCTTTTTTTGGTTTTATTACAAAGTGCTAAAAAATAAAAGAATTTGTAAAAATAAAAGAATTTGTAAAAATAAAAGAATTTGTAAAAAAGACTTGACAACTCAACAAAAATTTAGTATACTAAAAAACGTCGAAAGAAGATGGTCGCATAGCTCAGCTGGGAGAGCATCTGCCTTACAAGCAGGGGGTCATAGGTTCGAGCCCTATTGCGACCACCAATTTTTTTAATAAATAAATGGCCCGGTAGTTCAGTTGGTTAGAACGCTAGCCTGTCACGCTAGAGGTCGACGGTTCGAGCCCGTTCCGGGTCGCCATTTTTTTTATCTATTTTTATATTTGGCTTCATAGCTCAGTCGGTAGAGCAGAGGACTGAAAATCCTTGTGTCGGTAGTTCGATTCTACCTGAAGCCACCAAAACAGTTCTATTTGAACTGTTTTTTTTGTGCAAAAAAGCTATTAAAATAATACAAACAAAAATTTGATAAAAATCTGGAAATATATTGATTTTATTAGTGCTTTGTGATATAAATAAAATTATATCAATTAAAGTATATGACAGTTAGCAAAAATATAATAAACAAATTAAAGATAGGAACAGGTTATGATAATGAAAAAAAAGATTATAATAAATTATATAGATTAATTTTTAAAAAATTTAGTAATGAAAGCCAAATATCAAGTTATAAGGAATTTAGAAATTTTATAAAAGAAATGAAGTCAACAAAGCCAAAAGTTAATAAAGAAATGAAAGCAGAGAAAAAATTACAGAACTTTATGCGTTAAGTACTGGACTATTAGCGATGGCTCTAGGAGCAAGCAGAGAAAATATACAAGAACACCTAAAAAGTTACTCTACAGTATATGAAACATTATTTACTAACATTTCTAATGATTGTATAGCAATTATAAAATTACTTGATAGAGGATTTGAGTCTCAGGCAAAAATATTAACTAGGAATTTATTCGAATTAGTTTATACATTACTAGTTTTAATTATAAATAAAGATAGATGTAAAGCATACTTTGATTCTGCTAAGTTAGAAAATCAATATGAAGTTTGGAATAAATATATAAGAATGTCTAAATTAAATGAATAATTATACAAATTTGAAAAAAAATGGACATTGAATATGCGGAAATGATGAAGAAAACTAGAAAAAGAATTTATAGTGAATATTCTTCCTATGCTCATAATGACTTTATATATTGCTTTATAGGGTGTTATTCGACGGACAAAACAAATGAAAGATGTAATTATAATTTGTGGGGAAATTATAATTATAATGCTAAATATATTTTATTGTCAGTTAATGATTTATTGTGGATGATGTTTTTATATTTTAAGAGCTTTATATCAAAAAATAATAATATATTTAATAAAGAAGAGTTTATAATAAAAGATTACTATAAATATTGGAATGATGCATTATTTATATCAGTAATTTTAGATGAGAAAAAAAGAACAGACAAAAATTAAAATAAACAAGGAGTGTGATTTTGTGTCAAATTCTGAAACAAACAGAATTGAATACAAGCAACAACTAACAAATGATTTTGAACAAGAAGTTATTGCCTTTCTTAATTATAAAGAGGGTGGAATAATTTATGTTGGAATCAATAAAAACGGACAAGCTATTGGAATTGAAAATATAGATTTAACACAATTACAAATAAAAGACAGAATAAAAAATAATATTAGACCATCAACTTTAGGATTATTTGATGTAACTGTGAAAACAATAGATGATAAGGAAATAATAAAAGTTATAATATCTAGTGGAACCGAAAAGCCTTATTATTTAAGAAAAAAAGGCAGAACTATTGAAGGTTGTTATATAAGAGTTGGCAGTAGCAAAGAACAAATGACAGAAAGAATGATTGATGATATGTATGCAAAAAGAATAAAACATAATTTAAAAGAAATAGATTCACCTAGACAAGAATTAACATTTAATCAATTAAAAATCTATTACGAAGAACATGGATTAAAATTAAATGAAAATTTTTTACAAAATCTTGATTTACTAACAAGTGAAGGGGTGTACAATTATAATGCTTTTTTATTAGCAGATGAAAATACTATATCTATAAAACTTGTGAAATATTTAGGAACAGATAAACTTGAATTATTAGAAAATTTAGAATATGGAAATAGATGTTTAATTACTGCTGCCCAAAAAATATTAGATAGACTTGATGTTGAAAATACTACATATGCAAAAATAGAATATTTTGGAAGAAAAGAAGAAGAAAAGATTGATAGTAGAGCTTTGAAAGAAGCTGTAATAAACGCAATAGTTCATAATGATTATTCCTATGGTAACTCCCCTATTATAGAATTATATTCAGATAGAATTGAAATCACTTCTGCAGGTGGACTTCCTCAAGAATTATCACAAGAAGAATTTTTAGAAGGTGTAACTGCTCCTAGAAATAAAGAACTTATAAAGAGTATTTAAAGATGTTGATTTAATTGAAAATATTGGTTCAGGTGTATTAAGAATATTAGATGCTTATGATAAAAGTTGTTTTAAATTTATGGAGCATTTTTTAAGAGTTTCTTTTAATTATAGAAAGAATCCTTTTGAATATAATTCTAAAAATAAAGTGTCAGAAAATGACACAATAAATGACACAATAAATTTAACTAAAAACGAACAACGAATTTTAAATTTAATAATTAATAATAATAAAATAACAAGAGAAGAACTTGTAAATGCAACAGAGCTTTCAGATAGAACTATATCAAGAATGATAAAACATTTGCAAGATAAAAAATTAATTTTAAGAGAAGGTTCAAAGAAAACAGGATTTTGGAGAATTTTAAAATAAATTTATTAAATAACGATTAAGTGTCAATATTGAGCAATAATAAAAAAGTATAAAAAGCAAAAATAAAAAGTTCTAAAAAAGTTTGCTAAATATAGAAAATTATGTTAAATTGATAGCGAATAGATTGATAGTTGTATCAATCATCAAGAGAGCTGATGGCGAGTTGTAAATAATTACGCCATTCGCACCAAAAAGTAGTTCTAATCGAACTACTTTTTTATTAGAAAATTATTTACATCTAAAAAAGTATTTGATATAATTTAAATGTTGAAAAAGAGAAGGAGAACAATATAAATGAAAATTTCTGAAAAAGTATCTAAAATAAATAAATATATTGAAGACATAAAAGAGTGGCAGTGGTTACTAATTACTTTCTTCATATGTCTTATTTTTATGGTTTTAGTTAGTGTAGAAATAATATGGTTACCATTTATTCATGCAGAAGATGGACCTGTATTTTTAAAGGAAGCGTTGGAAGAAGGTCGTTATTCATTATTTAATATTTTCTCTGGATATTTAGGAATTTTACCTAGAATTTTTGCTATAACTGCTATACATTTTGGAAGAAAATATAATAGTATGATAGTAGTTACATTTATAATGAAAACATTTTCAACACTATTTTCTGTTATAGCTGTTAATTATTTTAACTCTAAAACATTTAAAAATATTATAAATAGTAGAATATTAAGACTAATGATGAGTTTACTTCTAATGTATGTAATGGCCAATCATCTTTTTATTTTATATAATTCAGTAATGACACATTGGTGGGGAGCATTACTTGTAATGTATATAGGATTTAATTTTTTAGAAAAAAAGTTACCACCTATATATATAATACCTTTTTTAATATTATCAATATTATCGAGTCCAACAACTTTGATTATTATTTTACCAACAGCTTATTATGTATTTTGTAGATTAAAAGGAAAGAAAATAAAAGATATCAAAATAAAGAATAAATCTGAAGTAGTTATTGTTATGCTAATAACAATAACAGTAATAATGCATGTGTTTGTTATACTATTTATGGGTAAAAAAATTATTTCAAGTAGTGCAAATGTATCAAGTATTACAATAAATTATATAATATTAACATTATATAAAACAATAAAATATATGATTCAATGTATTCCTTATATAATTACATTTGGAAAGCTAACAGTAGAAAATATAAGGATAGTTTTAGGTGTTATATTATTTGCAATATTAGGATGGAGATATTATAAAAATAAAAATTTAAAAATGTTTATATGGGGAGTATTTGGAATTTTTGCAATATACTTTATGAAGATACTTAGATATCAAGAAAAATTTTCATTGCCTAGTATAACATTTTACGATGCAGTTCCATCAACTATGGGTGTTTTATTACTAATGAAATGGATATATGATGATTTACAAAAAGTTATTAAAAATAAAAGAATTTTTGAAGTTATAATGTTTATAATACTTAGTATATTAACATTTGCATACTATAAAACTACGTATAAAAATGATTTTACAAATTGTAAAGAAATATATAAAATAGAATCAAAAGTAGATTTCAAAAGTAAAAAAATAAAGAAAATAAAGATACCAGGACTTGGAAATTGGAAGGCATATGTTCCAGTAAAAAAATAGAAATATAATTGGAGTGAAAATAAAATGAAGTATTCAATTATTGTACCTTGTTACAATGAAGAAAAAAATATAGAAAAATTAGTAGAAGAATTTAAAAATAATTTAATAGATAAAGGTTATGATATAGAACTGATATTAGTAAATAATGGTTCTAATGATAATAGCAAAACTGTTATGGAAAAATTAAAGAATATAAACTCTTTTATTAGAATTCAAACAGTAGAAATAAATAAAGGATATGGTTATGGTATTTTAAAAGGATTGGAAATTGCAGATGGTGACTATTTAGGATGGATACATGCAGATTTACAATTTAATCCAAATGAAATAGTAAAAGCTATAGAATATTTAAAGCAAAATAATTATCCAAAAGATGTATTTATAAGAGGAAAAAGAACTAAAAGACCAATGTCAGATAAATTCTTTACATTTGGAATGAGTTTATATGAAACATTGAAATTACATATGAAATTGTATGACATAAATGCACAACCCACAATAATACCTAGAGAATTCCTTAATAAATGGCAAAATCCTCCATATGATTTTTCTTTGGATTTATATGCATATTATATGGCAAAAAAAGAAAACATGAAAGTATACAGATATAAAGTTATACAACATAAAAGAGAAGAAGGAAAATCTTCTTGGAATAATGGTATATCGTGTAGAATAAAACTAATAAAAAGGGTTATGAATTATTCAACACAGTTAAAAAGAAACTAAAATATCTTTGATTAAATTAGAAGATTGTGTAAAATTGAGAAATATCATTTTGGGGATCAACTCCGTGTAAAGTTGAAAAAAGTAAATTCTTAAAAAGAATTTACTTTTTTTAAAACTTAATTAAAATTCGACATGTTTTTTAAAAAGAATATGGTAAATTATATGAAATTCATTATATAATTTTAATCTTAATTTTTTTATCTAATAAAATTCCAAAACAATTAAAATATTCAATAAAGGAGGTTTGTAAATATATTAAAATAGAAACATTAAAGATAAATGATAAAGAATACCCCAAAAAATTAAAGAATATTGAAAATCCACCTAAAAGACTGTATATGATTGGAAAAAAAGAACTAATAAATACATACGGTATTGCTATTGTTGGATCTAGAAAATGTTCTAATGAAGGAAAAAATATAGCAAGATTATTTGCAAAAGAATTATCTAAACAAGGGTTAACAATCATAAGTGGACTTGCTAAAGGAATTGATACAGCAGCACATGAAGGTGCTCTTGAAATTGGTGGAAATACTATAGCTGTTCTAGGTAATGGATTTAACAGTCTATTTCCTGAAAGTAACGAAAAGTTATATAAAGAAATTTTAAAAAAAGGGTTAGTGATAAGCGAATATGATAAAAATGAAGAAGCAAAACCTAAATATTTTTTAGAAAGAAATAGAATTGTTAGTGGAGTATCAATAGGAATTTTAGTAATAGAAGCTAGGTATAGAAGTGGTACAATATCAACAGCTACTTTAGCAAGAAAACAGGGGAAAGAGGTGTTTTGTACACCTCATGCAATAAATAACAAGTGTGGACTTGGGAATAACTATTTAATAACTAAAGGTGCAAAATTAGTAACAAGTGTAAAAGAAATAATGGATGAGTTTCCATATTTAAAATATAAAGGAAAGTAAAAAGTATAGAAAGAAGGTATAAATGTATAATAAAAAAGCAGTAGAATTAGAAGGTATAAAAAAAGCATGTAAATATTTAATAGAAAAAGGATATAGAGTATTAGAGAAGAATTTTAAATGTATAGATGGAGATATTGACATTATTGCAAAAGATAAAAATAAACAATTGGTTTTTATTGAAGTTAAGACTAAAGAATTAAAAAAAGATTCAATGGCAAAAGCTAAGAATTTAAATCATATATATAATGTAGCTAAATACTATATATTAAAAAATAAGATGATGAATATGTCGATTAGATTTGATACTATAGAAATAATGATAGGAAAGAGTTGTTATATACATCATATAAAACAAGCAATATAAAGAAAGGACTGATACTTTGATAGTATCAGTCCTTTTCTACTATTTTAGAATAACTTCTTAATTTTTCTTCAACTAAATAATTTATAGTACCAGCAGGGAATTTTCCTGATTTATCTTTTTTACCAGCAGGAACTCCTGTTAAGATTTCAATACCTTCATCTATTGTTGAAACAGAATAGATATGGAATAATTTATTTTTTACTGCATCTATAACTTCATCAGAAAGCTGTAGATTTTTAACATTTTGTTCTGGAATCATAACACCATGTTCACCATTTAAACCTCTCATTTTACATATTTGGAAGAAACCTTCTATTTTTTCATTAACTCCTCCAATAGGTTGAATTTTTCCTTTTTGGTTTACTGATCCAGTAACTGCTATTGATTGATTAATAGGTATTCCAGATAAGCTAGAAAGTAAGGCATATAATTCTGTACTAGAAGCACTATCTCCATCAACACCACTATATAATTGTTCAAAACAAATACTTGCTGTAAGACAAAGTGGAAATTCTTGTGCAAACATTTCTCCTAGATATCCTGTTAAGATTAAAACACCTTTTGAATGTGTAGAACCAGAAAGTTCAACTTCTCTTTCTATATTTACTACACCACTTTTACCTGTATAAGTATTAACAGTTATTTTTGCTGGTTTTCCAAAGACATAATCTCCAAAAGAAAGTACTGTTAGTCCATTTATCTCACCAACTTCAAAACCTGAAGTATCAATTATAAGAGAATTATCTTTTATCATTTCTAGATATCTTGAATCATATTTTTTAACTCTTTCAATACGTTCTTTTAAAGCTTTTGTTACATGTTCTGCCTTTACTATCTTTGATTTAGAAAGTTTAGCCCAAGTAGCAGCTTCACCAACTATTTGTGCTAATTCTGAAAAACGAGTAGATAGTTTTGAATTGTCACCAGATAGTTTTGTAGAAAACTCAATAACTTTACCCATTGCTTTTTTATCAAGAGGTGGTAAATCTTCTTGCTTACAAAAGCCATGTACAAAACGTGCTAGGTTTATTGCATTTTCAACATTGATTGGTGCATCGTCTTCAAATTCAACTTTTATTTTAAATAGTTTTCTAAAATCAGAATCTACAGATAATAGTGTTTGATAAATATTATCATTTCCTATAAGAATTACTTTTAAATCAAGAGGAATAGGTTCAGGTTTTAAAGAAATCATAACCATAGAAGAATTTTGTTCTTGAGGATTTTCAATTCCTACTTGTTTAACTCTTAATGCTTTTTTTAAAGCTTCATAGCAGTAAGGATTATTTAATAAATCTTTTGCTTGGAAAATTATATAACCACCATTTGCTTTTTGTAATAATCCTGGTTTTAACATTGTAAAATCAGTTTTTAAAGAGCCATAATAATTTTCATATTCTATAGAACCAAATATATTATGATAGCTATAATTTGATTCCATTATAACTGGAACACCATTTAACTCACTATTATCGATAAATAGATTAACTCTATAGTTATCACATGGATCAGGTCTTTTTTGTACAGGACCCATTTGCATTTGCTGAGTAGAAGGAGTTCTTCTATCACCATCAATAAAATATGAAATATTTTTTAAAATATCTTCTTTTATATCATTTAAAAATTTATTTATCTTTTTATTTCTTTTAAATTTATTTTTTAAATAATTAATATGAACATTTACTGTTAATAAAGTAATATTAGATTGCCATTCAGAAATCTTTTTATCTGAATCTTTTTCATTTTCTTTAATTTTACCAATAGCTTTCATAATTTCTTGTTGTACAACGACTGCATTATCCTCATAAACTTTTTTTACAGCTTCTGGCAATTTATCAAAATCCTCTTCTTCTATAGTTTTTCCATCTACTATAGGCATCATATAAATACCATTTTGAGCAGATTTTACTTGAAAATTATATTTTGAAGCTTTTTTCTCTAAATCTTCCATCAATGCAGCTCTTTTTTCTTCGAATTCTTTTTTTATAAGAGCTTTTTCTTTTTCAAAATCATCAGCATTAAAAGTTTTCTTTATATCTTTTTTTACTTCTTTTATAAAGCCTTCCATAGATTCTCTAAATTCTTTACCTTGTCCAGAAGGAAGACTAATAGCAACTGGCTCGTTTGGATTATCAAAATTATATACATAACACCAGTCAGAAGGATTTTTCTTTTTGGCAGCTATTTGTGTTAAATAATTTTTGCAATACATAGTTTTGCCAACACCACTTGGACCTTCTAGATATAAATTGTATCCTTTTACATCAACTTTTAAACCGAATTCTAGAGCTTTTATACCACGATCTTGACCGATTCCAGTACTTATTGGTTCTAATTCATCTGTTGTTTTAAAATTAAAAACATCTGTGTTAAAAGACATTTTTAAATCTTTATAACTTAGTTCATTTTTCTTTTTCATTCGTTTCCTCCAAACTTTTTCTTTTAGTTTATACAAAATATTTATAATTATGTCCTTATTTTATATTAGTTAATAAAATTTGTAAATAGAAAAATTATAAAATATAATGAAAAAAAAATAAATAGATGATATAATTATTCCAAGAAAGAAGGTGGGTTTATGATAACAATAAAAGAGGCAATAGAAAAAGCAACAGTAATATTAAAAACCAATCAAATTGATACACCGAAAATGAAAGCTAGATTGATAATGCAAAATGTTCTAAAAAAAACAAGACAATATTTAATTGTTTATGATAATGAAATGATAACTAAAAAGCAAGAAGAAGAATATTTTAAGAAAATAGAAAAAATTAGAAATGGTATACCATTACAACACATTACCCATTCACAAGAGTTTATGAAAATGAATTTTTTTGTAAACCAAGATGTTTTAATACCAAGACAAGATACAGAATGCTTAGTAGAAGAAGCAATAAAAATTGCAAGAAAAATAAATGCAAAAAATATTTTAGACTTATGTACTGGAAGTGGAGTAATTGCAATATCAATTGCAAAATATGTTGATAATTGTAAAGTGACGGCAGTTGATATAAGTGAAAAAGCGCTAGAAATAGCTAAAAGAAATGCAAGAGAAAATGGAGTTGAAGATAGAATATTTTTTAACAAATCAAATCTTTATGAAGATATAGCAGATAAGAAATATGATATTATTGTATCTAATCCACCATATATAAAAAGAGATGTTATAAAAACATTAGAAAAAGAGGTACAAAGAGAACCAAAAATAGCATTGGATGGTGGATACGATGGATTAGACTTTTATAGAAAAATAATACCTAATGCATATAAGTACCTAAAAAGTAAGGGATATATTTGTTTAGAAATTGGATATGATCAAAAAGAAGATGTTTTGGATATGATAAAAGATCAAGTGAAATTTGTAGGAGAATATTGTAAAAAAGACCTATATGATAATGACAGAATAGTTTGCGCAAAACTAATTTAAGATAAGGAGGAGTTCTTTATGTCCTTTTCTTCAGATGTAAAACAAGAATTAGGAACAATAAATAATTTAGCCAAAAAAGTGCAAATAAAATTTGAGTTAATAGGATATCTGTTGTCAAGTAATTGTGAAATATATAAAAATAAAATTAAATATGCAACAGAAAGTGACTATAATATAAATAGATTTTCTAAATTATTATCAAATTTAGAAATAAACCATGATATACAAATGAGTGGAAAACTATTTGTAATAACTTCTAAAATTCCAAAAATAGAAGAAATTAAAATTAAAGAGAAAAATATAGAAATAGAAAATATAGAAAATATATTAAATGAAAAAGAAGAAAATAAAAGAGCAGTTATAAGAGGTATGTTTTTAGGATCTGGTTCAATAAATAATCCTAAAAATAAATATCATTTTGAAATTGCATTTTCTAGTGAAGATAATTTGAATTTTGCAGCACTTTTATTAAATATACTTAACATAAAAAATAAAAAGTTAATTGCAAAAGATAAATTTTCAATATACATAAAAGAGGGAGAAGAGATTTCAAAAATATTAGCTTTAATGGGTGCAAATAAAGCTGTAATGAAATTTGAAGACATAAGAATAGAACGTGAAATGAGAGGAAATATAAATAGATTAGTTAATTGCAAAACGGCAAATCTAACAAAAACAATAAATGCATCTGTTGAGCAAATAGAAGCAATTGAAAAATTAAAGAAAAATAAAATGTATGAGAAATTAAGTGACAATTTAAAAGAAATTGCAATTTTAAGACTAGAATATCCTGATCTATCATTAACTGAATTGGGAAAAAAAGCAAAACCACCAATTGGAAAATCTGGTGTAAACTATAGATTAAAAAAAATAATGGAGTTAGCAAATGAATAAAGAGTTGGGAATATATGTACATATACCTTTTTGTAAAAAGAAATGCTATTATTGTGATTTTGTTTCATATGCAAATAAAGAAGAATATATAAATAGATATGTAAAAGCACTTGAAAAAGAGTGTGACACATATAATCTGAATCAATATAATGTGACTAGTATATTTATTGGTGGAGGTACACCATCATATATAGAAAGTAAATATATAAAAGAGATATTAGAAAAGATAAAAAGTAAATTTAAAATAAATAATAATTGTGAAATAACAATTGAAATAAATCCAGGAACTGTTGACAAACAAAAACTAAAACAATATAAAGATATTGGAATAAATAGATTAAGTATTGGATTACAATCAGTTAATAACACATTATTAAAACAAATAGGAAGGATACATACATATGAAGATTTTTTAGAAACATATAATACAGCAAAAAAAATTGGATTTGAAAATATAAATATAGATTTAATACTAGCAATACCAAATCAAACATTGGAAGATATAAAAAATCAAATGAATGAAATTTTAAAATTAAATCCAACACATATATCAACATATTCTTTAATCATTGAAGAAGGAACACCAATGGAAAAAATGGTACAAGAAAAAAAGTATAGTTTGCCGGATGAAAATACAGAAAGAAAGATATATTGGTATGTAAAAAATATACTTGAAAAAAATGGATATATTCATTATGAAATATCAAATTTTGCAAAGAGAAAAAAAGAATCAATACATAATAAAAATTGTTGGGAACAAAAAGAATATATTGGATTGGGAGTAGCAGCCCACTCATATATTGGAAATATTAGATATTCTAATATAGAAAATATTGAAAAATACATATCTAATATAGAAGAAGGAAAAGTTTATATAAATAAAATAATTCATGAAAAGCAGTCAACGATAGATAAACAGAAAGAATATATGTTATTAGGTTTAAGAAAAATAGAAGGAGTATCTATAAATAAGTTTAAAAATAAATTTATTGAAAATCCAATATTTTTATTTAAAAAAGAATTTGATAAATTAGAAAAAGAAAAACTTATTGAAATAGATGGTGATTATATAAGATTAACTAACAAGGGAATTGATTTAGCAAATATAGTGTGGCAAGAATTTATATAAAAGTAAAAAAGATTACGAAAAGTAATCTTTTTTTGTAACATTAAAGAAAAGAAAATGTAATATAAACGTAAAACTGTATCTATTTACAAAGTTAGACAAATTATGATAAAATTTTAATAGATTATCAGATTAAAAAAACAAGGGGGATTTCACAAATGAAAAGAAATAGAGGTGTAACTTTAATCGCACTAGTTGTTACAATTGTCGTAATGATGATTCTAGCCATGATATCAGTTGCTGTACTAACTGGAGGCGGTGGACCATTAAATGCTGCAATGAGAGC
>CANQQC010000009.1 GCA_947625925.1 uncultured Clostridia bacterium
AGTAGATTTAAAATCTACCTTTTTTATTTTTTTATTAAAATTTTTTTATTTGTTACTAAATTACTTTTATATTTCTTTACTATTTCCTTGCTTTTTTTCTCTATTTCATAAAAATTATAACAATCTGTTATTGAGATTTTTTCCTTTATTTCATTTTTTGTTGTTATCTCTTCAATTTTTTTGTTTTGTTCTTCTATATATTTTTCGCTTCCTTTAACATATATTGAAATTTTATCATTATTTTTAATTGCTGTTTTTAGCTGTTTAAATTTCTCTTCTTCATCATTTGTCCAATTTATATTTTTTAACTTATCTTTTTCTTCTTCTTTTAATATTATTTTTGAAAGTAAATTTTCTACTGTCTCTTCTAAATTATTTTCTGTTAAAACTATTACTTTTTTGTTTTCTTTCATTTCTTTATTTATGTTCAACAATCCTATCATTTCAAAATGATAATCACTTACATAGAACAAGCATGTTTTTTCACTTATGTTTTTTCTCATCCTCTATATCATCCTTTCTGTTTGTTTATACCAAAGACTTTCGAGCGATTTCTTTTGTTGTTCGACTGGTAAATTTTACCATTATATTTCAAATATGTCAATAATATTTCAATCATATTTCATCGTGTTTTTTCGACTTTAAAACACCTTTTTTATAAAAGTCATCTACTTCTTTCTTTGTATAATTTTTTTAATATTGGAAATAATTAATTTAAAGAATATTTTTCTATTTTTGTTTTTAGGAGGCATTTTATGAAAAAATATAAAGTTTGTTTTTTAGTTATATTATTGTTATTTATATATACTTTTTTATGTGCTATATCTTATGCTAAGTCCACTTCTATTGGAATTTCTCAAAATGTATTTAGACTACACGTTATTGCAAATAGTGACTCTAAAGAAGATCAGGATTTAAAATATAAAGTAAGAGATTCTTTATTAAACTACATGAATTATTTAACCTCTAACTGTTCTTCAAAGGAAGAGGCAATTTCTATTGCAAATGATAATATTGATAATTTTCAAAAAATTGCATTAAAAACAATAAAAGATAATGGCTATAATTATAATATATCTGTTGAAATTGGAAATTTCAGCTTTCCTACAAAAACATATGGAGATATAACCTTACCAAGTGGTAATTATGATGCTTTAAGAGTAAAAATAGGTGAAGCAAAAGGACAAAATTGGTGGTGTGTAATGTTCCCTCCTCTTTGTTTTATAGATATATCTTCAGGTATAGTTCCTGAGGAATCAAAAAATTCTTTAAAAGATAGTATGACAGAAGAAGAATATAGTTTGATTTCTAATCAAAAAGATAATAATCTTAAATTTAAATTTAAACTTCTTGAATTATTTGCAAATACAGATTTAATATCTATGAAAAAATAACTTGCAATAACACGAAGAATATGGTATATTTTATAAGGAATAGAGTGTTTTATTTTACACTCTTTTTTTACTAGAAAAATATTTTAAAAATTATAAGAAATAAAAAATATAAATGTAATACTTTTTGGGGGTAATTTAATTGGAAAAACTTTTAATAACAGGACCTACATCTCTAAAAGGAGAAGTAGAGATAAGTGGAGCAAAAAACGCAGCTGTTGCTATTTTACCAGCAACACTTTTAATAGATGGTGTTTGTACTATAAAAAACTTACCTAATATTAGTGATGTAAAAATTTCTTGTGAAATATTAGAAGCTCTAGGTGCTAAAATTACTTGGATTGATAAAAATTCAATAACTGTTGATTCAAGGCATATAACAACAACACAAGCACCTTTAAATTTAACAAGTAAATTTAGAGCTTCATATTACATAATTGGGGCTATGCTTGGTAGAATGGGTAAAGTACAAGTTGCTATGCCTGGTGGTTGTCAATTAGGTGCAAGACCAATTGATCAACATGTAAAAGGTTTTGAAGCACTTGGTGCTGAAGTTTCTATAGAAAAAGGACAAATAAATGCTTCTGCAAAAAAACTAACTGGAAATTCAGTTTATATGGATATTGTTTCAGTTGGAGCAACAATAAATATTATGCTATCAAGTGTTCTTGCTGAAGGAACTACAATAATAGACAATGCAGCTAAAGAACCTCATATCGTTGACGTTGCAAACTTTTTAAACACAATGGGTGCAGACATTAGAGGTGCTGGAACAGACATCATTAAAATCAATGGTGTAGAAAAGCTTAATGGAAATGCAACATATTGTGTTGTACCAGATCAAATAGAAGCAGGTACTTTTATGCTTGCTGCTGTTGCATCAAAAGGAGATATTTTAATAAAAAATTGTATAACAAAACATCTAGAATCAATAACTGCTAAAATTATAGAAGTTGGTGGAAATGTTGAAGATTATGGAGATAGTATTCGTGTTTGGAATAACGAAAGACCAAAACATGCTACTATAAAAACTTTACCTTATCCTGGATTTCCAACAGACTTACAACCTCAAATGGGTGTCGTTCTTTCTTTGGCAGATGGTACAAGTATAATAGATGAAAGTATTTGGGATTCAAGATTTCAATATACTGACGAACTTAACAAAATGGGTTCTAAAATAAATGCTCAAGGTTCACGTGCATTTTTTGAAGGAGTTCCTCAACTAGAAGGTGCACCTGTATATTCCACTGATTTACGTGCAGGAGCAGCCCTTATAATTGCTGGAATAGTAGCAAACGGTGAAACACAAATATATAACTTAGAACATATTGATAGAGGTTATGAGAATATAGAAGAAAAATTTAGAAAATTAGGTGCAAATATTAAAAGAGTAAATGAATAACAAAAGAGGTAATAAATAACATGTTTAATTTTTGTAGTTTATATAGTGGTAGTAGTGGGAACAGCCTTCTTGTTCAATCAGACAATACTAATATTTTAGTTGATGCCGGTGTTAGTTGTAAAAAAATTGAATCAGCTTTAGAAGATTTGAAAGTATCTCCTAGAAGTCTTGATGGAATTTTAATAACACACGAACATACTGATCATGTACAAGGTTTAGGAACTTTTGCTAAAAAGTTTAATGTTCCTGTTTTTGTTAATCAAGAAACTTTAGATTCAATGCCAAAACAAAAAGATAAAATACCTGAGGATATTATCAATCTATTTAAAGTATCAGACTATTTCGAAATCAACGATTTAAAAATCAATCCTTTTGAAATACCTCATGATGCTGCAAATCCTTGTGGTTTTAATATTTTTAATAAAGATAAAAAAATAAGTATTGCAACAGATATTGGAATTATGACAAAAGAAATTTTAAAAAGTTTAGAAAATAGTTCTTTTTTACTATTAGAATCTAACTATGATCCAGAGGTTTTAAGATGTTCACCTTATCCTTATCCTCTAAAGAAAAGAATTGCTAGTTCAACTGGCCACCTTTCAAATTCTATGGCTGGAAAAACTATATCATATCTTTTACATTCAGGTCTTAAAACTGCTATGTTGGGACACTTAAGTAAACATAGCAACTTTCCAGAACTAGCTTATAAAACTGTGGTAGAAGAGTTAATATCAAATAATTATAATGAAAACTCTTTATCTCTTTTTGTTGCTTCACGAGATACTCACAGCAATATTATCAATATTTAAAATTTCTAAAAAGGAGTTTATATGCTTACCATAAATATAATCTGTGTTGGTAAATTAAAAGAAAAATTTTTCAAAGATGCTGTTTTAGAATACTCAAAAAGACTTTCTAAATATTGTAAACTAAATATATTAGAGCTTTCTGATGAAAAAATTCCTACTAGTGCGAATGAAAATATTTTGAAAGAAATAAAAAAGAAAGAATGTAATAATATTATCTCCCATTTAAAGAAAGATTCATTTATTATATGTCTAGATTTAAGAGGAAAAGAATATACGTCTGAGCAATTTTCAAAAAAACTAGATTCTTTAACTATGCAAACTAGTTCTATAACCTTCATTATTGGAGGTTCTCTTGGTTTGTCTGAAGAATTACTATCTATGTCAAATGAAAAAATAAGTTTTTCAAAAATGACTTTTCCTCATCAACTTATGCGTGTTTTTCTTTTAGAACAACTTTTTAGAGCTTTTAAAATTTCTTTTGGTGAAACATATCACCGCTAGTTCTTTTATATGTAATTATAGAAAAAATACAAAATAGAGGATATTTTTGGATAAAGTGCTGACCTAAAGTATTTTTTCTATAAACTAAATGACTTTTAGGATTTTTATTTCTTATAAATTTTCGATTTTCTTTAAAATACTTTTTGTCATAAAATATATAACAATCTTCTTTGTAAAAAAATATATTGGAATAAAAAATATTATTCTTAAAATCATTATGCCTCCTTTTAAATTGTATTTGAATCAAAAATTTCCTCGGAACATTATAGTCTACGTCATAACGTTTGTCAAGAAAAACTTCACGACAAAAATCGACATATAACTACACTTGTAATAATTCCTGCTAAATCCGCAAGAAGAGCTGCTACCAATATATGCCTTGTTTTATTTACTTTTATACTACTTGTATACACTGCAATTGTATATATTGTTGTTTCTGTAGATCCCATAATCGTTGCTGCAATTAAACCAATTTTACTATCAACTCCAAAATTTTTCATTATATCTGTAGCAACTGCTATAGATGCATTTCCGTGATATAGGTCTTAATATTGCCAAAGGCATTACTTCTTGAGGAAAATCTATTGTTTTTAAAAAAGGAGAAATAATATTTACAAGAAAATCAATAAGACCTGAATTTCTAAGTAAACTTATTGCTACAAAAAGTCCTATTAATGTTGGAAAAATACTTAATGTTATTTGTATTCCTTCACTAGCTCCTTTTAAAAAAATGTCAAAAACCTTTTTTCCTTCTGTTACCCCATACATAATTATTATAAAAATAATAATTGGCATTGCAATATTTGAAAGAAAATTAATAGTATGCAATTTTAATTCTCCTTTCTATTTTTCTGTTAATTTTATTATTATTTTTGCACTTATTACACCCACTATTGCTGCAACAATTGTTGCAATCCAAACTGGAAAAATAATTTTTGTTGGATTATTCGAACCTAATGATGTCCTAATAGCTATAACTGTAGTTGGTATTATCTGTATTGAGGCAGTGTTTATAACAATTAGCATAATCATTGAATTTGAAAGTTCCTTTTTATTTTTATTTTTCTTTTGCATAGAACTAATTGCTTTTAATCCTAAAGGTGTTGCCGCATTTCCTAATCCCAATATATTTGCTATCATATTCATTGATATTTCTTCTGTTAGTTGTTTATCTTTCTTTAATTCTGGAAACAATATTCTTACTAAAGGTCTTATTATTTTAGCAATTACTTTTATAAACTTTGTCTCTTTAGCAATATTCATGATACCACTCCATAGGCATAACGATCCCAATAATGTTATAGTTGTTGTTATTGCATCTTGTGCCCCATTAAAAACAGCATTGTTTAATTGTTCTAAATTTCCGACTTATTATTCCATATGAAATAGATACTATAATAAAGAACGGCCAAATTAGATTTAACATTAAATCACCCAATTAATTTTATTCTTTTTTTATAAGTTTAGTACAATTATTGACCAATAGAAATATATATGATATATTATTCACATTAAAAATAGGAGGTTTTTATGAAGTTCACAGGAATAGTTAAAAGAATAGATGAGTTAGGTAGAGTCGTTATACCAATAGAGCTTAGAAATAAATTGAATATAAAAGAAAAAGATCAAGTTGAAATATTTGTTTCATCTTCATCTATTGTTATAAAAAAATATGAACCTACTTGTGTTTTTTGTGGAAGTTCTAAAAATTTAACTTCATATAAAGAAAAATTAATTTGTAAAAATTGTATTGATTCAATTATAAAAAACAATAAATAAAAGTACCAAAATCTTGGTACTTATTTTTTTATAAAAAGTTTATATATATCATTTTTTGGTACGTTTCTGTCTTTTGCTATTTTCTTAATTATTTCTTTTTTTTCTAATTGCTGTTTTTCATAATACCTATAATGTTCTTCTATTGTCATTTTTTCAAAAATATTTTCTCTTTCTTCTTTGCACCCTTCTATAACTATAATCATTTCTCCTTTTAAGTTATCAACATTTTCTAAAATATTGTGGATATCTTTTCTAATAAATTCCTCATGAATTTTTGTTAATTCCCTAGCAATTACTACTTTTCTACTTTCTAATATTTTTTCAAGATCAATTAATGTTTCTTTAATTTTATGTGGTGCTTCATAAATAATTATTGTTTTTGTACTTTTTTGTATTTCTTCTAATTTTATCTTTCTGTTCTTTTTATTAAGTGGTAAAAAACCTAAGAACAAAAATTCATTTGTATCTAATCCAGATCCAATAAGTGCTTGTATACTTGCACAAGCTCCTGGTATAGGAATAATCTTAACATTTTCTTCAATTGCTTTTTTTACTATTTGCTCTCCAGGATCACAAATACCTGGTGTCCCGGCATCTGATACAAGGGCAATATTTTCTCCCTTTTTTAACTTTTCTATAAGAATATCTTTTTTTACTTCTTCATTATGTCTATGGTAACTAATTAAAGGTTTCGATATTTCAAAATGATTAAGTAACTTTAATGTATGCCTTGTATCTTCTGCTGCAATTACATCAACTTCTTTTAATATTTTTAAAGCTCTTAGTGTTATATCATCTAAATTTCCTATTGGTGTTGCCACAATATATAAAGTTCCGAATTTACTTTCCATTTTACTTATTCTCCATTATATTATATATTTGTTTTATTTGTTTTGTATATTCTCCTTTTTTATCATATACATATATATTTTTTTCAACTTTTAAAAAAGGCTTTGCATTTTTTATACCTTCTATTAAAACAAGTTTTGCATCTTTGTCTCCTTCTATTTGAGAATACACAAATTGAATTCTTTTTGGCTCAATTTTTTCTTTCCTCATTATTTCAATTATATCTACCAATCTATCTGGTCTATGTACCATAAAAAATTGTCCTTTATCTTTCAATATCCTCTTTGATATTGAAATAAAATCTTGAAGTGTAGCCGTTGTTTCAAATTTTGATATATATTTTTGAATATTCTGGTTTTCTATTCCTGTATTTTGCTTTCTATATGGTGGATTTGTAACTACTGTATCTATAGATGCTTCTTTAATTTTATCACCTAATTTTAGAATATCTTCGTTAATCAATTCTAACTTTTTTTCCAAATTATTCATCTGTATATTTCTTTGTATAATTTCAGCCATTTCTTTTTGTTTTTCAACACAAATTATTTTTTTAGCTTCTGTTTTTCCTGATAAAAGAATTGAAATAACTCCTGTTCCAGCTCCCAAATCAACAACAACTGAATTTCTTTTTATATCTTTAGAAAAATCAGATAACAAAACACTATCCATACCAAAACAAAACCATTTTTTGTTTTGAATTATCTTTAATCCTTTATATTGTAAATCTTCTATTTTTTCATTTTCATTTAATATCATTTCCTCACCTTACAATATTTTACACTAATTTTTAACTTATGTAAATATTTTGCATATATTATAGAAAGGAGGAAATATAAAATGAATAAATATCCAATAGAAAATAGAGGTGAAAATAATCCACCTCAAAGAAAATCTTTTTCTTTTAAAAATTTCTCTAAAAATACTTGTTGTTCTTTAAATGACGTTGAATGTTTTTTAAATAATTTTACACATTATTATAAATACGTTCGTCTATATAAATTATTAAGATAATTTAACTATTCTTTCTTTCATATATTTCTTTAAAATTTTCGTTCTCTTGTCCTTCAATAATTATCTTTACTTTGTTTACTTCTGTTAACTCTGTTAATGTATCTACAATTGATGTCACTATATTATCTTTAGAATTTTCATCCTCTTTGTTAAAATTTAAAATTTCTTTAGAAAAATTTAATGTAACACAATCATTTTCTTTTGTGTTTCCTAGTAAAACTGTGTTTTCAGGAATTGTCTTTTCTAGTTTTTCATTCGTTGGTCCTTCTATTAATAATTCTACTAATTTTTGATAAGGCATATTTACAATATCTCTAACATCAACAACTCTTGCTTCAGGCATAATTTTTCTAGTTTCTTTATTTTGAAAATATACTGTTACAATTGTCTCTCTTGTATCAGTATTTTGTTCTTCTGATATTTCTTCTTCTGGTGTATATTCATCTATTACTGCAACTTCTTGTTTCTTTTTTAGTTTATTTATTGCATATATACCCACTAATAAAATAATAATAAATAAAAAAACAAATAATAATATATGTTTCTTTTTCATAGCATCCTCCTTAAACCCTGTTTTTTATATATTATTATTTGTTTGTCCTATTTAGAACTAATTTTTATTAACTTTAATTTTTTCTTCATTTTCTTTGTCTATTGCTTTTTTACGTTTTTGCTTTAATTTTAAATTATCTTTTGCCACTGTCATAAGTAGTTTTATTCTATTTGCTTGGTTTGATTCACTTGCCCCTGGATCATAATCAACTGGAGAAATATTTGCTTCAGGATATGTTTCTCTTATTGTTTTTATTACTCCTTTTCCAACAACATGATTTGGCAAACATGCAAATGGCTGTACACATATAATATTTGGAATTCCATTTTCTATGTACTCTATCATTTCAGCTGTTAAAAACCATCCTTCTCCCGTTTGATTTCCAATTGATAAAACATTCTTTACTTTGTCTTCTAAATGCCAAATATTACATGGAAGCAAATACCCTTTTTTAGAATTCATAAGAGCTATCCTAACATCTTTTTCAAATAATTCAACTAATCTTATACCTAATTTACTTATTTTTGATGAAGTTTTATTTGTATTTAATAAATCATTAAAAGTAATTTTATGTGTTAACATGAATTTAGCAAATCCCATAAAATCAGGAAGTATTACTTCTGCACCTTCTTTTTCAAGCAAATCTGCAGCAAAATTATTTCCAAAGGGATGATATTTAATAAGTACTTCTCCAACAATTCCTACTTTTGGTCTTTCTTTTGATGTATCTAATTCAATCTTTTCAAAATCTTCAACTATATCATAGATAGATTTTTTAAATTCTTTACTATTTGATTTTGCCACTAATTTTTTGCATTTGTTCATCCATTTATCAAAAACTTTTTTAGTTTCACCTTTATTTATTTCATAAACCCTATTTTTTGTTAGCATTTTTTGTAATAAATCACCATACACTATACATTTAACAATTCCTTCCATTAAAGGAATCGTTAATTTAAATCCTGGCATTTTTTCCATTCCAACTAAGTTAAATGATATAACTGGTACTTGAGAAAATCCGGCATCTTTTAATGCTTTTCTTATAAATCCAATATAGTTTGTGGCTCTACATCCTCCACCTGTTTGTGACATAATTAAAGCAGTTTTGTTTACATCATATTTTCCACTTTCTAAAGCTTCAATCATTTGACCTGTTGTTAGAATAGATGGATAACAAGCATCATTATTAACATATTTTAGTCCTGTTTCTACCGTTTTTTGAGTACATTTACTTAACAATACAGCATTATATCCACAAGATCTAACAGCCGCTTCTAACAACTCAAAATGTATTGGTGCCATTTGAGGAATTAGTATTGTGTAATCTTTTTTCATTTCTTTTGTAAAAATATTTTTCTTTAATCCATAATTTCCAGAAGCTTTTTCTTTTTTCTTTTCTTCAATACGTTTGTTCATACTTGCAAGTAAGGAACGTATACGTATTCTTACTGCTCCCAAATTGTTTACTTCATCTATTTTTATAAGTGTATACATTTTATTATAGCTTGACAATATTTCTTCTACTTGATCTGTTGTAACTGCATCAACTCCACAACCAAAAGAATTTAATTGAACTAATTCTAAGCAATCTGTTTTTCCTACAAAATCTGCTGCTGCATATAGTCTAGCATGAAATACCCATTGATCAACAACTCTTATTGGCCTTTTTGCTTCTGATTTATCACTTACACTATCTTCTGTTAAAACACATAGTCCTAACGAAGTGATTAATGTATCTATTCCATGATTTATTTCAGGATCAACATGATATGGTCTTCCTGCTAGAACAATTCCTTTTAAATCATGTTTTTTCATGTATTTGATTGTTTCTGCTCCTTTATTTCTTATGTCTTGTTTGCATTGTTGATATTCTTTTTCAGCTTCATGTGCAGCTCTAGTTAACTCTGCCTTTGTAAAATTATATTCTTTAAATTCTGGTAATTCCATTACCTTTTTTACTAAATTTTTCTCATCAAAAGGCAAAAATGGATTTATAAATTTAATATCTTTCTTTTTCAACCCTTCAACATTATTTTTTAATACTTCTGAATATGATATTACTATTGGACAATTGTATTGGTTATCAGCTCCTTCATATTCTTTTCTAGAATATGGCATACATGGATAAAAAATGGTCTTTATCCCTTGTTCTAATAAACTTTCTATATGTCCATGTGATAATTTTGCAGGGTAACAAACAGATTCTGAAGGCATTGATTCCATACCCTTTTCATATATTTTTCTAGTACTCTTTTCTGAAATAATAACTCTAAACCCTAATTTTGTTAAAAAAGTAAACCAGAAAGGATAGTCTTCATACATATTTAATACTCTAGGTATTCCTATTGTTCCTCTTTTTGCTTCTTTTTCTGGTAATGGCTCATAATTAAATATCCTGTCATATTTATATTGAATTAAGTTTGGTAAATCTTTCTTTTTTGTAACAACTCCTGCTCCTTTTTCACATCTATTTCCAGATACATGAATAGAACCATTACTAAATCTATTTACTGTTAATTTACAATGGTTTTCACATCTATTACAACGTGTATGAGTTATTGTTATTTTTAAATTATCAAGCTCTTCTTCTTTCAATATTGTCGACATATATTCCATATCAAGATTTGCTTCATATTGTTCTTTTGAAAGCAAGGCCATTCCATATGCTCCCATAAGTCCTGCTATATCAGGTCTTACGACATTCTTTCCAACAATCTTTTCAAAAGCTCTAAGTACTGCATCGTTATAGAAAGTTCCACCTTGAACTACTATATGTTCTCCTAATGTTGAAACATCTCTAACTTTCATAACTTTTTGAATTGCATTTTTTATAACTGAGTAAGAAAGACCACTTGAAATATCTCCAACTGTATATCCTTCTTTTTGTGCCTGTTTAATTTTTGAATTCATAAAAACAGTACATCTTGAACCTAAATCTACTGGCCTTTTTGCTTCTATTGCTTCTTTAACAAACTCTTCTATTTTCAAATTTAAACTTTTGGCAAAAGTTTCAATAAAAGATCCACAACCTGATGAACAAGCTTCGTTTAACATTATGTTGTTAATAGCACCATCTTTCATTTTTATGTATTTCATGTCCTGTCCACCAATATCAACTATACTTGTAACATCTGGCTCAAACTGTTTTGCTGCAGTATAGTGTGCTATCGTCTCTATTTCATTTAAATCGACTTTTAATGCTGTTTGAATCAATTTTTCTCCATAACCTGTAACACCACTATAACGTAATTTAGCTCCTTTAGGTAAAATTTTATATAATTCCTTTAACATTTTTATAACACTTTGTAGTGGATTACCTTCATTATTTGCATACATTGAATGCATTAAGTTTGCTTCGTTATCTATTAAAACTAATTTTGTTGTAGTTGACCCTGCATCAATTCCAATGTAGCAATCTCCTTCATATCCTTTTAATTGTCTTTTAGAAACTGTTGCTCTATCATGTCTTTGTTTAAATTTTATATATTCTTCCTTATCTTTAAACAAAGGTTCAATTGGTTGCGTTGTGTTATCTTGAGAATTACGTAACTTTTCTATTTTTTGTTTCATTTGATCTACTGTTATAACTTTTGAATTTATTGAATCTAAAGCAGCTCCTTTTGCAACTAATAAATGAGCCTCTTTTGGCACTATAATTTCTTCTTTCTTTAGTTTTAAAGTTTCTATAAATCTTTTTCTAAGTTCTGATAAATAATTTAAAGGACCTCCTAAAAAAGCAATATTTCCTCTTATTGGTCTTCCACAAGCCAATCCGCTAATTGTTTGATTTACTACTGCTTGAAATATAGATGCTGCTATATCTTCTTTTGCTGCACCGTCATTTATCAATGGCTGTATGTCTGTTTTTGCAAAGACACCACACCTTGATGCTATAGGATAGATAGTTTTATATGTTTTTGCTAATTCATTTAAACCTGCTGTGTCTGTGTTTAATAATGATGCCATTTGATCTAAGAAAGCTCCTGTTCCTCCTGCACATGTTCCATTCATACGTTGTTCAATTGATTTATCAAAATATATAATTTTAGCATCTTCTCCACCAAGTTCTATTACGACATCCGTTTTTGGCATATATCTTTCAACAACTCTTTTACAACTAACAACTTCTTGAATAAAATCGACTTCTAAAAATTTTGCAGCTGACATTGCTCCTGATCCTGTTAGTGCAATTGTAAACTCATTGTCTGCAAATTTTTGTATTAGCTCTTCTAAAACATTGCAAACTGTATTTTTAGTATCAGAAAAATGTCTTCTATATTCACTATATATTACTTCTTTATTATCATTCATTACAACAATTTTAACTGTTGTTGAACCTACATCTAATCCAACATTTAATATTTTTGACATAATAATGCTCCTTTTTCTTTTCGAAAGGGACAGCTACAAATACTTCTTTTGTTTCTGTCCCCTTAGTGATATTTTATACGCAAATTAAGCTTTTGTCAACTAGATTTTTATTCTATTTTAAGTTGTTTTTTTGTTTTTTTTATGCTACTATATATTTAATAGTTGATTTTTTAGAGGAGATTTTCATGGATAAGAATTATTATGAAATTTTAGAAATAAATAATAATGCTTCGCAAGAAATAGTTGAAAAAGCATATAAAACTTTAGCCAAAAAATATCATCCCGATTTACAAGAAGGAAGCAAAAAAATTGAATATGAAGAAAAATTAAAGAAAATAAATGAAGCTTATGAGGTTTTATCAGATCCTGAAAAACGTGCAAATTATGATACAACTCTTCCAAAAACATCTATTTCTGCTGAGGATTATGAAACTTTATATAGACAAAAGGAATATATGAAGCAAAGAATTACTCGAATGGAACAGCAACAACAAAACAATTATCAATCAAATCAAACTTTTTCAAATAAATCAAATGCTAATAATCAAAATTATCAAGAACAAATAAATAATGCAATAAATAAAGCTTATCATGATGCTTATATTCAAGATTTAAAAAGGAGAGGTTACAAAATTAAATATAAGAAATCTTGGAGAGATTATGTCGCTGCTTTTATGACTATACTTGTTCTTATAATAATTTTTTCTGTTTTATTACAAATACCTCCAATAAAGAACTATTTTATTGAATTGTATAACTCTAACATTCTAATTCGTACTATTGTTGATGTTTTTTTTGGTTTTTTTAATTAAAAAAAGAGAATACCTTACATTTTAAAGTATTCTCTTTTTTATTTTATTCAAAATTCGTAGTTTCTAGTCTAAAAGACATAACATAATTATATTCTTCTCCAAGTTGCATTATAATATTTCCCGTAATTCTTCCTTCAATATCATAATTTTTATTTTTTAAAGATATTTTTTGTATAAATGTATTATTTTCTTCTTCAGAAAAACTGTTATATTCTCCTGTTGCCTCTGCAGTATATTGATCTAAAAAGATTTCACTCATTATTTCAGCAAAATTATTAAAATCAGTAAATTTTGTTGTTCTGAATGTTTCGTCTAATACATTATATGCAGCTAAATAATCTTTATTATTTAACATTTCAACCCATTTATTTATGTTCATTTGTACTTTGTTTTTATTATTTGCATTCGTATATGTTTTTTTAAATTCATCACTTAATACTGTATATGAATCTAACAAAACTGTATAATCAGAACTTTTTGTTTGATTAAAAACATAATAACAACCATTCTTATCTGTATATACATTTTGTAAAAAATCATCATTTTGCTTAGAAGCATATTGGTATAGTTCCATCTTATAAAATCTATCATAACTAACTTCTAGATATTTTTTATAATCTTCATATGTAGGAAATCTTTTTTCTTTATATTCTTGATCAAGATATCTATCATATACTAGTTGACTATCTGTTAATGTTAAAAATTTAAAATTGTTAAATTTTTGAAGTGCAATAAATTCATCATTAACTGTAGTTTTATCAAATTTATTATATTTGTTTTCTTCTATACTTTTTATTTCATTTGTAAAATTATAATCATCAATATCATAAATATCTTCATTTATTTGTTCGATTGAATATGTTTCATTTATTTCATCAATATTTACAATTATGTATATTTGCTTATTTTCTATGTTTGCATTATTTATGTTCACTGCTTCTCCGTAAACAAGATATTTATTAATACCAAACTTTTCAATAACCCTCATTTCAATTGGAACAAAGTTTATTTTATCATTAATATCATAAACATTTTTATATAAATTATTTAATGTTATATTATTTTTATCTATATATTCTTCACTTAATAAACTATATATACTCTCTTTTGTTTGATCACTATCAGCAAAACTTTCTCCATCTCTTGACTTGTATTTATTTTTATTCAAGGTATCTAAATATATATTAACAAGATTACTAACTTTATAAAATTCTTTATCCCTAATAACTTCTTCAATTTCTTTTTGCTCTATTGTTTTTTCAGCATTACTTTCTTTTACAATATTTACATTTGGTCTATATCTATTCACAACTAATATAATTATACTAACAAGAATTAGGATTATGATAATAACACTTAGAATTATTATTTTTTTTACAAGTTCTTTGTTCATTATCTTTCCTCCTTTTATTTATAATAGTATAAATCATACTTATTATTTATTAAATCTACTATTGCAATAATTCTTGTTTCATCAGGGTCATTTAAATTAAATCTAACTTTTAATACATTATCATTAATTTCATATCTTTTTACACTTGCTTGATTACCTTCTACAAGACCTTTTTTATATGCAAAACTTTTAACTTTTAGATAAAACTCATTAGGATTTTCTAATCTTTTATTTATTTCATCAGGAATATCTTTTATTTCAAAATCAAAGAGCTTTAAACTACTATTTTCATCATAACTTCCAGAATCTCCTGTTTCATATTTCTCTTCTTTTTCTGTTTCTTTTTTTAATACATTACTGTTTGTATTATTGTTTACTTCAACAGATTTTTCATCTTTTTTATTTTTAGGTACAATTAAAGCTATTATAATGAAAACAACAACTAATATTAATATTTCTATGATTCTTTTTTTATTAAACATTAAAAGTTTTCCTTTCTATTTTTATTTCCAAAACGCCCAAAAATTAAATGAATTTGCACCAATTTCTTCTTGTGTAAACTTTCTTGTATCATAACCTCTTTCTGTGACATTATATATATTTGGATCTTTTACTGAAATACCTCCATTTCCATCAATCGCATAAAAATATACTATATGTCCTGAACCACGTGCAAAATAACGTGGTCCTTGAGAAGATATAACCTTCTTCCCTTCTCTTAAGGCTTGAACAGCTCTTGAAGCGCTGTTTCCTAAATCTTGAAATTGTAATCCGTAGTTTGATGCTGCTGCTTCAAAATATGCCCAACTAACTGCTCCACCATCATCATATCTATAATTTGTCCAGCTCCATGCATCGGCTGGTGTTATTCGTTGATTTAGTAAATCTGAGGCACACATTGCCATAGCTGTAGGTCCACATCCATGATTATCAAATTTATATGTTCCTGTGCTATTAAAAAAGACTTGACCATTTACACTATCATTTTGATAATATACTGCATTTGCTGTTGGTGGTTCTTTTCCATGATATAAATCATAAAATTTCTGAGCTTCATTTTTCCTCTTTTCTAAATTTGCATAAAGACTACTTGGTCTTTCCCATCCCCAACAAAATGCCTCCGCTGCTGTACCAGGATCTGTTGCATTTGCCCATTCATTTTGATATGATGCCATCTGATATGTAGCATAACCTCCGGCTCCTCCACCTGGTGTTAATTCTCCCATTAAAAACTCTAACTGAGTTGCTAAATCTTGCCATGTTGTCCCTTTAGATGCTGCATATGCTTTTAAACTATCTTTTCTGTCATCCCACTGACAAAGACCTATTCCTCCTGAAGTATCTGTTCCTGTTTGCATTGCATTAACATTCCAATCTGACTCTTGACTAATATTCCCCATTATTCCTGCAACTTGAAATTCGTTTAATCCAAATGCACGTAAAGTAAACCATACTGTTTCTTGTAAATCAGAGCCTTGTATGACTCCTCCACTCATATTGTTAATATTATCAAAGTGTTGAAGGTCATATTCTTCTTTAAAACCATTCCAATCCACTCCAAAATCCATTCCTGTTACTTCTGAAAGTAAATATTTCATTAATTTAGTTAGATGTGTAGTTTTTTGATTTTGTTCAACTATTTGAATAAACCATTGTGGTCTTAATGTTTCTGCTAAATTATATTTTTTATATAAATTTGCAAAAATATCTTCTCTTCCTCGAGTCATAGTTTCTCCTGTATCATATTTACATGTTACTGTTTCTGTAACATTTCCATCACTATCTTCTATCCTTGAATAATCTGCTTTTCCTTGTAATATTGTCTTTATTGAATTTTGTGTTCCCATTTCTAATGCAACAGAACTATAATTGCTTTCTTTCATTGCTTCTACAAACCACGTTTTTGCATATGTTGTATCTACAGATGTAGCTCCTGTTGCATTTGTTGCACTATTATAAAATGTTAAATTATCTTGTAGTGCAACTATTATTTCAGAATTACCAATAGCTTCATCAGCTAATGCTTCTGCAAAATTTTTATTATCTAAATCTATGAATAAATACATAAAGAATTCAAAAGGTGTAGTATATTTCTTAAAAGCTTCTCTTAGAAATATTCCTGAATTTTTCATAGAACCATTCCATGAAGATGTAATAACTTTTGCAGATTTTAAGTTATCAACATCATCAAAAGTAAAATATCCCGCTGCCGCTGTTCCTGTTTTTTTGTCAAAATCCTCCTTTTTTATGTATTGTAAATTTTTAACTGTAGATTTTATACTACTAGTTGTTTTTCTTCCTCTTTCTGCAGAAGATTTATATCCTTCATGATCCGAATCTAAATACTGTTTTATTGCTTCTTTAATTCCTGTTGCATAATTTTCTACAACATCATCATAATTTAATCTATCAACTGTTGACGCTTTAATAATTGCAGAAGGAAATTTCGTAAAAGTATAATTGTTTATTACATTTGTTTGTCCTCCAAGCTTTTCCACATCTGTACCAGCTTCTTTGTTTTCTGTACCAAGTTTATCAGAAACATCTTTAGCTAAATATTCAGCAAATTCTTGTGAAAATCCATCATTTTCTTTAAAAATTGCTTCTACATCATCAGCTGAACTAACTTCAATTTCAACACAAACGTCAGGTTTAGCTTCTTTTGCTTTCTGTGCCCTTATCTCTTCACTAAAACTCTCACTATCTGTATTTCCTGTTTGAATTATTTCAAGATTATTTGTAATTTTGCTGTCCTTTAATAATTCTTCTAATTTTTTTGCTACTTTTACAATTCTCTTTACTTCTTCTTTATTATCTGGATTTCCTCCTGCAGAAATAGCAATTTTATATCTTGCTCCTGTTCCAAATGTTTCTTTTTCTTCTTTTTTACTATTATTCTGAGAAAGAGCATTTTCTATTTTAGAAACTTTTATAGAAGAACTTGTTGTTATTTTCTTTTCTTGTAAATTAGTTGTCTTAACAAAACCTTTCTTTTCCCCAAAATCAACTTCTATATATATAGTACTATTATCTTTGTTAATAATATTTGTTTTTACTTTATATTTTCCTGTATAAGTTCCTTCTGAACCTTGATCTATTTTTTTAGTTTTAAATATTCCTTCTTTTTGCCTTACTAATTCTCCATCTGATTTTTCTTCATATAAATCTGCGGTCTTTTTTACAACAAAAGTTGTTCCTTCTGTCCATTGTTTTACATATTCCTCTAAAAAAGAGACATCAGTATCATCAGAATTTATCTCCTCTCCACCTATTGCTGTTGTTTCTCCTTGTGGAACTTGATCTAATCCACTTGTAGCATCAGGAGTAACTCTTCTTAATTTTATTGCTCCTTGGAATTGATTTTCTCCATATGTACGTTTTTTTCCTGATGCTCCACTTACTCCACCTAGCAATCCATATCCAGATACTACTCCATTACCTATATTATCTGCACTAGTAGGTCCAGAAACATAATCAGCTGTAAATAAATTTAATGGATCATAAATTTCTCCATCTAACCTTATTTCAAAATGACAATGTGGACCTGTAGACCACCCAGTAGATCCAGCATATGCAATTACATCACCTTGTGAAACAGTTTGTCCTGTAGTTACAAGAATCTGACTATTGTGTCCATATAATGAGGTTAAATTCATTCCATTAACGGTTCCATGATCTATCTTTACACAATTTCCATAACCTCCATTTACTCCTGCTATTACAACAATCCCATCAGCTGTTGCAACTATAGGTGTACCTGTTGGACATGCTATATCCATTCCACCATGCTCTGTAGATCCAATACCTCCAGGACTATCTCTGTGTCCAACAACAGATGTAATATTTATTGCACGTGTTGCTGCATCGGTTTGAGTCGATACTGGCCATATATATCCTCCATTTTTAGAAGATGAATTTGCTCCTCCCGAAACTGTTGTTCCTCCTGAACTATTGTTTTCATTATCTTCTTTCTCATCAATAAATAATGTTCCATATTCATTTCCTTCAAGTTCTGTATGTACATTTAATAGTAACTTAAAATATTCTTTATCAATTATTTTTCCATTTGTGTTAACAGTAACTTTCAATGTTCCGTTTTCAACATCATCATATGCCCTTTTAAATATCTTTTTACCATAACCTTCTATCAACTGTTTTAAAACTTTTTTATTTCCCGCATCACTTAAAGCGTTAAAGTTAGTCGTTGCATTATTTTCTGGTAATATAGACTGTTGAGATGTTAGGCTGTCTTTTTTTTGTACTGATGTTAATATCGTTGATTCTTGTGCTGTTATTTTTATTTTTCCTAATGTAATATTTGTTTGAATTTCATTAATTAAATCCTGTTCTGCTTGTTTTTCTCCTTCTTCATTTTTTTGATATTTCTTTTCTTTGTTTGTATTATCTTCTGATGAATCGGTAGTTCCAGTATCAATAATATTATTTGCTTCCTTAAAAACCAGGATTCTTCTAACACAATTTGTTATATCCTCTTCTTTTAATTCTCCTGAATTTACTGCTTGAACAACATTATCTACTTCATTTTTAAATTCTGTCTGACTAATCATTACCATGTCGTTTCCTGCTTTAATAGCTTTAACAACTTTATTTTCAATATTCTTTACTGCTGCTGCTCCACCCATATCGTCTGTTATAACAAGGACATCATTTCCAACTTCACCTCTTAATTCTTGGTGTATTTGCTCAGAAAGAGAAGCTGGTATATCATCATATTTTAAATGATTAACCATTATTACTGTGTTCTTTTCATTTCCTTTAACACCTTCTATAAATGGTTTTGTTTTTTTCTCTCCTCCTTTAACATCTTCAACAAAATCTGTGTTTTCTGCTTCTCCAAATCCAGGATAGTGTTTTAATGTTGATGCCATTCCTCCTTCTTTAAGTCCTTTAACAGCTGCTACAACACATGATGTAACAACATTTTCATCACTTCCAAAACTTCTATCTCTCATGGCTGGTCTATTTCCATTTGCATCTTTATCTGCAACAGTATCAGCAACTGGAGCTAACACTAAATTGATTCCTTTTTCTTTTAATTTTTCTCCTCTTTGTTTGTATACATTTTCTATATTGGCGGTATCACTTGTATCAAACTCACTTTGTCCTGTTGCAGCACACTCTTCTCCACTTAAAAATCTATTTACTGTTCCTCCTTCGTCATCGGAAGCATAAAAAGGAACAACTTCACTTTCTGAATAAGATGCTTTATCTGAACTTATTGCATCTTCTACTCCTTCAAACCCAGATGTTCCGTTTATTACATATCCACCTACTTTTACAGAATCAAACTTTGTAGAACTTCCTTCTGCTTGAACTATAACAAATAACATTTGAGCTATTTTATCTTCAAGAGACATTTCCTTTAATATATCATCTATACTCTTTTTAGAGCTTTCTGCATTTCTAGGTGCTCCACCTAAATCTGGCAACTCAGTCATAAGCTCAGCTTTAAGCATTTTTTTCCATAACAATTTATTTATTCCTGTTATATTATGTTCTCCATTTTCTAAAATTGTTTTTTGAATATATGCATCAAGTTTTTTATCTATATCATCTACAAATTCATAATAATATCCTTCTCTATCACTTCCTGCAACTTTTACAAGTTCCATAACATCAGTTATTTCTGTAAGTTTATAAAACTCTTCTGGATTATTTTTTCCTGAAAAAATTTCAACAAGCCAACTAAATGCTGTGAAAACAAAAGATACTAACATCGTTATTATTATAGTTGCAGCCATAATTTTTACAATTACAAGTATAGCTGGTAATAATGCTGAAATTACTGCTTTCTTTATTCTTTTCTTTATTTTATTTGCCACAGCACTTGTAGCTTGTTTAAATTTATCCAATTTTTCACCTCTTATCTCTATTTTGTTTTTATAGTTAAAGTGTTTCCTTCTATACTAGGATTGTTTATATATTCTAATTCTTTTACAATATTATTAAATTCAATTTCTGCCACATCTGTTTTATATGTATCGCAAAATTTAACCTGAATTGTCTTATTTTCATTTGGCTCAAAAATAACATCTTCTTCTTTATTTTCATATAAGAAACTATTATATTTTCTGCCTTTTTCATCAACAACATAAGTAGTATTATCATTTTGTCTTGTATCCAAAATTACTTTTTCATTTGTTTTATTTTTTACTCTTAAGGTATATACTTGATAGTCCATATATGTATCGACGACAGTTGCTGTAATAGAAAAAATATCATTTTCTGCCTTTTTCTCTATCTTTTCTCTTCCAATATAATTATTTATATTTAATCTAAATTCGTTTCCATATGGAATTAACGTCACATAGTCTTCTGAATACTCTTCATTTGATTTACCTGTTGCAAGTAGATTTTCAAATATTTTTATCTTAAAAGTATAAACATCTCCTTCTGTCATCCATGATTGGAAAGAATATTGCATATTTTCACCAAATCTTTCATCATAATATAAACTTTTAAAACTTTCATATGTTGGATACAATACAAGTTTTGTTTCTGAAGAAAGAAGCTCATATGCTTGTTCTGGTAAGTTATGTATACAAGAATCATAAAACTCTTTTATAGTATCCCCAAAGGTTTCTTGATAAGTAACAGGTATATTTTCACCATTAATAATGGTTTTGCTTTCTTTTGCATATTCTGTAATAGTATCATTTTGAACTTGTTCTTCTTGAGATACATTGTTTTTTAATCTATCATTTATAATTTTAATCAATGAAAAAATTAACAATATAGCTAAGATTATTCCCCATAATTTTACATTACTTTCTCTTCCCATCTTATCTCCTTATTTATATACGTCTGGTTCTTCTATTATTATTATTTTTCCCTTTTTTACGGTAATTTCCTCCTGATGATCCATTTACACTAACACTTCTTTGTCTTCTTTGTTTTCTTTGTTTTTCTCTTTCCAAATCATTCTTTGCTTCCTCTTCTTTTTTCTGTTGTTGTCTTATTTTCTCTCTTTGTCCTAAAGCATCTCCTTTCAATGAAGCAATTTCTTGCATTTTCTTATCTACAGCCGCTTCATCTTGAATTCCATACTCTTCTTTAACTTGTTCACGTAAAGCATTATTCATTTTATCGTCTTTAAAGTATTGATCATTTATATCACTTGCTAATAATCCCTGTTGTATCATATTTGTATGTGTATTACTATTTACATCTATATCTCTTCCTTCTTCAGCAGATTTTACAGCTTCCATCTGTGTTAATTTATCAGCCATCGTTGAGTCAATTCCATATTTTTCATAATCAAAATTGCTTTTTAATACGTCTTCTGTTGTTACATTTCTACCTGTCTTTTGCTCAATCTTTGCTGCTAATTCTTGAGCTCTTCTTAATTGTTCAGGATCTTTTTTGTATTCTTTAAAAGCTTTTTTATTTAGTGCTTCATTTCTTTTATCTAAAGCATATGCTTCTCCATACATTTCTCTATTCCATTGATATTCTTTATCTCTTGCCCAATTTCTCATTGTATTGGCAGAACTTATTGCCTTATCTGGTAAACCTCCTACTATCATTCCTGCTCCTGCTCCTGCTCCTGCTCCTGCAGCAACACCTTTCCAAAGGTTTTTTGGATCTCCTGTTGCAATAGCTCCTGCCAATCCTACGGTTGCTCCTGCTGCTCCTAAAGTTGCTATAGATGCAGCTTTAAATGTTTTTTTAGCTGCTTTTCCTAAGGCCTTTCCACCATTCTTTTTAATTAAACCTCCAACAGTTCCCCAAAATCCTTTTATCTTTTTAGGTCTTCCATCTCTTGGGTTTAATCTTCGAGCATTAGGATTTAAGTTTTGGTTTTCTGAGGAAGATGAATTTAAATTTCCACTATCTGCTGAATCTAAAGCTTCATCTGATGATAGTTGATCATTATCTTCTTCACCATTATTTAAGCCTGTAGAATTTGTAATATTTAATGTGTCATCATTCGAATTTCCTTCTGAAGATGTAGTACTTGTTGATCCTACTGTATTTTTTCCGTTATCAGTTTCTACTTCATTATTTTCCGTTCCACTATTTGTTTCTCCTGCTCCTATGGCTGTACTTCCGTTATTTCCACCTCTAAAGTTTACTCTATGTGGTGTTCCTTTTCCTGGATTATTTCCATTTCCTGTTCCTCCTCCAGAAGAACTTCCACTTTTACTTCCACCTTTAAATCTGTTTGATATATTACTTAATGCAGACATTGTTAATGCTCCACCAGCAAACGAGCCAAGATCTCCTTGAGTTTGTGCTTTGTTTAATCCGAACATTTCTTTTATAAACTTCTCTGCAGGTATTATAAATCCAATTGCCACTAGTGCATATATCATATTTGTTTCTACCAAATCTAAAGCTGTGCTTACTAATGCTGTATATAATAATAAATGTACTGGTTGTATTATTACATTCATCAAATATTCTTTAAACCACATATTAAAAGCTTGAGCTTTTCCATCTCCCGCTCTATCTATAGGATATGTTATTGCAACTAAAGGAGCTATCATGGTCAAAAAAGCAACATATAAAAATCTTTTAAAATATATGATTGTAAACATTATTGTATAAATTATTAAAACTATATAAATAATTACATATGTGGCAGCTTCTTGCCAATCAGTTGCTTGTGTTCTTAATCTAGCAAGTCCTATTAAGTTTGTATTAAATGGTGCTCCATCATTAATTTGTGGAGAAGAAACCATCATTGCTTCTGAACTATTTAAATCAAAAACTTCATTAAATTTATCCGTTAACATCAGAATTCCTGACATTAAAATATGTATAAAGAAAACTAGACAAAGGGCTACAACCCAATCTTTTAAATTTTCTTTATATTTTGCTTTTTCTCCTGCTGTTGAGCTAATAACTATTCTTATACCAATATATACTAATACAGTTAATAAAATAACAACAGAAATATTTCTAAAAGATCTATACCAAACAGAAATTGTTTCACTTACAGCTCCTGCTGCAGATTTTGATAAGTTTTCTGCCTCTTCTCTTCCATCAGCTACTGCCTCATACTCATTTGGGTTTAAAAAGTTAACATCTAATGCTGCAATTCTATTAGCAAATATTGAATCAGGAGAATAAAGCATATTAGGAATTTGTGCTGGTTGTGATTCTCCAAACAATCCTTTGTTATCTATTTTTCCATCAGGTATTTTTATTTTTGCATCAGCACCATCTGTTCCCTTAACTAACCATGAGCCGCTCGATGAATCTAAGTTTGGATCAGTTGGTTCTAACATTGCCGACGTAAATTCTGCTCCTAGCATAAAAGCATTAAGTCCTCCCATAACCAAATCTCCTATTTGTGCTATAAATTGGAAAAACTCTTTAGCAAGTGTCCCCAAAACGTCAAAAGCATAAGCTCTATATGGTACACAAAAATTAAATAATATAACAAATATTACTGCAATTACAATCTTTTGTATAACGCTTTTTTTGGTAAAAAACTTCATTTTTTCCTCCTAATTATATGTTATTACTTTGGTTTTTAGCCAACTTATTTAAATTTGTCTCCACAAACTCAAATTCTTTAGCCGTTGGAGTAATTTGCAAAATCGCTGTTTCTCCTCCAACCTTAAATAATCCTTCTCCTTTTAAACAGTTAGTTAAAAAATTTGCTTCTCCTTCACTTAATTTAAATACTTTTTTTACATATTCTATTTCAGATCTATCTTGTGCTAAAAACAACTTTGTATCAGATGAAGTTAAAACTGCTTGTGCTTCTGGCTTTTCATAAAAATCCTGGAATCTTTGTGATACTATTGCAAGAGAAACATTTCTTTTTCTTGCACGTCTTGCCATTTTATTTAAGAAGTCAACAGCTTCTGGATATGGTAATAACATCCAAGCTTCGTCTACAAGAACTCTCTTTTGTCTTGCTTTTCTTCTATCTTCACTATTCTTCTTAACAAATTTTTCCCAAATCCATGAAAGAAGAATTTGTTGTGCAAGTGGTCTTGCAAATCTTTCTTCTAGTTGAGAAATGTCTAGATTTATAAATGGTGTTCTTTCCATTAATTCAAATGTAGATTGTCCATCAAAATATGCCATCTGTCCATTATATTCTCTTATATATTGTTTCATAACTTTTAATAAATAACTATAATGATATTGATAATCAACATTATCATTGTCCATTGCTTTTCTTTGCAATCTTTTATACCAACTTCCAATTGTAGGCATTAGTTTCTTTTCTCTATATAGTTTTCCTCCTCTTTCAAAGTCCTTATTCTTTTTATATAAACTATCTGGATTAGAATTAATTCCTAAACTTGCATATTCTTCTGCTACGGATTCAGCAATTACCTGTTTTGTAAGTTCATTAACTTCTGTACTTCTCGTACTACCTCTAGCCATAGTAAGAAGTGCTTGTGTAACATCTTCTACTTTGTTTTCAACGTTGATTACAACTCTTTCTCTTCCTGTTATTTCATCTTTAACTGTTTCTGGCTCTATGTCAAACAAATTTATTACTGTTTTAGAGTTAGGACTTAAAACAACATTTATTCCTCCTAGACTTTCAGCAACTACTAAATATTCTCCTTCTGCATCTAATGCTAAACTTTCAATTCCCATTAAAACTGCTGATCTTGATATCAATGTTTTCATTGTAACTGATTTTCCCGCACCAGATTTAGCAAAAATAACCATATTATAATTTGTTAATGAAGAATGGAAATTATCAAATAAAATAGGTGTTCCTGTTTGTTTATTAAAACCTAAAGGTATTCCTGATTCGTGTCCTACATCTGATGTTGTAAATGGGAATGTTGTTCCCATTGATCTACTGTCAAAAGAATGTATCTTTTTTATTTTATCATCCATTAGTGGAACATTTGATTTAAAAGCCTCTTCTTGAATTGCCCATGCACTTTTCATTCCAACTAAAGATTTTGACATTTCTGCTGCAAGCATTTTTGTAAGTCTTTCTAGTTCGTCCAATTTATATGTAAATAGAGTTGAAACAACAGAAGCTTCATACATCTTATTAAATCCAGCCGCAATCTCATCTCTTAGTTGTTCAGCTTCAAATCTTTTTTGACTTAATGTACTTTCTCTGTTTATATTACCTCTGTCTAATGCAACAATTCTTTCTGTCTCTAGCTCATTTATAACTTTGTTTAATTCATTTTGAGATCTAGACTCTGGTATTGGCGTTATATATAATGATGTATTTATATCTCCAAAGAAATATAAATCTCTAAATAACTCTGGAAAAGAGCACATACGTGGTAAACTTGAGACAAAAAAACTTCTTGCAAATCTTGTCACATTTGAAATAATCTCTAAATGATCAATGTGTGAAGCATCTATTCCTGCAGGAGCTATTAACTCTTTGACTCCTCTTTTTTTTAAAGTACCTGGTTCATCAATCTGTCTTTTTACTTCTTGCTTATTTTCAGCTTTCTTCTTTTTCATCTTTTGTCTCCTTTCCCTCATTTTTTATTTCTTCTATTGCCTTTTTAGTAACATTAATTCCAACCAAATTTTCATTTTCTTTTAAAATAATTTGAGCCATTCTTCTTGCTAATTCATCTATACTTGTTGCTTTTTCTTCTACTTCTTTTTGTTTTTCAGACTTAACTTTTTCTATTGCACTATTTGCTTTTGCAATAGCTCTTCTATGTATTTCTTCATCCAACAATCTATTTTTCTTCTCAAATACATCTATAGCTGTTGAATATAAGTCATCATATCCAGCTCCCATTATTTTATTTGTTCCTAATAACTCAGCATCATCTCTATTGTATGCAACATAAAGTAATTCAATTAATTCTCTTGATGACAATATTCTTCCTGTAACATAACAAGATGATAATGTTCTAATAATAGCTTGAGCTTTTGTATATAATTCTGAAAAAGCTATAGATTGAGTTTCTTCAGGATCATATTTGTCGCTACCTATTTCTTCTACATAATATGGAATGATAATATAAAAATTTTTGTTTAAAACGTTTCTGTTTAAATTCATTTTTTCAGTATTATCTATAATGTCTTTTCCATATTCATATAGATTTTTTTGCCTAACAACTTCAAAATTTGCTTTTTCTAATTGATTTTGAGTATACTTTCCTGATTCCTGCATCATTCTGTATCTATTTTGTTTTTCTCTATATTCTTTCTCAACATTTCTTAATGAATCTTTGTATCTGTTGATACTTTTCTCTAAGTTTATAGTTCTTGTTTGTATATATATTTGAATAGGATGTCTTAATGTGTTTAAAAATTGTTGAAAACCTTCTTCTACACCAATTTTTTCAGCTTCGGCCATTAAATCATAATTTACTCCTTTGCACTCTATTACCATTAAATATTTTTTTCCTTCTTTTACAATAATCATGTTGTCTTGTATTTTTTCAAATTCCATAAAATCCATTATTGAACGCTTATCCATTTGTGTTGATATTTGTTTGTTTGATTGTTTGCTTTTATTCTTAGTTTCTTTCTTATCTTCGATAATTTTCTTTTCAGGTTTTTTCTCTCTTACTTTTAAAACTAAAAAGATTACTATCATAAAAATTAAAACACATATCATAACACCTAAAGCAATCATTAATATATCTGTAATTTGATTATTTGAAATGGAACTATTTGTCATCTTCAGTTTCCTCCCCTTCTTTTACCTCTTGTTTATATACATATAATCTTCCTTTTCGGTTTTTAAATAAAAAAGCTCTCTTTATTACATCATCAATATTTTCTCCACCTGTTTTTTTGGTAAATTCAAAAGAATTAGTATCTGGTATTTTGCAAGTTCCAACAATAAACCCTATTAATCCCAGTACAATTATACATATTATTCCAGCAATTTTAAGTTTTATAATTGAAAAAATTAAGTAAAAAAATAATCCTATTCCTATTCCTACTGCTGTATATATTAATGCTTTTGTTGAAAATATAAATAAAATTCTTCCTTCACCTTTAACATTTCTAGGTACATTATATGTATTCACAATCTTTTCCTCCTTAGTTTTTTGCATATTTTTCCTTTATTTTATAATAACACAAAAAACGCAAAATTTGTGTTTTTTTTGCGTTTTTTTAAAAAAATAATATATTTTTAATATTTTTGTAATAACTTTGTAATAAAAAAAGGTTCTTGTATAACAAGAACCTTTTTTTATGCACTTACATTTGTAAAGAATTGGTATACTACTTGTGCTAAAGCTGAAGCTGCAAATATAAGTGCTGCACCAATGATATATGGCATCATAGATTTCTTATATTCAGCCTTTTCTTCAGAACTTCCCATCATATATTTAATTCCTAATACAACAAGAATCGCAATAGATAAAACTACACCAACTGTTTGAAGAATTCCTATTACTGTTCCTCCTACATTTTTAATTTGCTCAGATCCTGTTGGGTTATTATTAATAGTAATTCCACTTGGATCTAATGCAAAAACTTGGAAACAAATAGTTGAAACAAACATTGTTAATAATAATACTACTAACACAACACTTGTTATTTTTTGAATTTTTTTCATATCCATAATTGTTCCCCTCCTTTTTTATTTATAACCTTAACATTAATAACTTTTTCATATTCTCTTTAAGTATAACATTTTTTATTTTTTTTTGCAAGTTTTTTACATTTTGTTTAAAAATTTTGCATAAAAGTATATATTAGTTGAGGAATTAAAGTACCTGTAAATAATATAAAAGCTCCTATTAAATATGGTTTTAAACTAGCTTTATAATCTGCTCTTTCTTCTACTCCTGCAAACATAAATTTAATTCCTATAACAATTAGCATCACCACTGACACAACGGTTCCTATTATTCTAACAATTCCAAAAACCCTTCCTATTCTTTCTACTGCTTGACCTCCAGTTGTATTTGATCCTTTATATGCCTCTAAACTTCCTAGTCCTATATCCTCAGCATTAGAGGTTATTGGTATTAAAAACATTGTTATAATAACTAGTAATATTGTAAATACTATTATTTTTTTCATTTTTATATCCTCTCTCTTTTAAATTCCTTGTAAAATTGTTATAACTAATTTCCAGATTCCAAAAGCTCCGAAAACAGCTATACATCCTGCTACATATGGCACTAACAAAGTCTTTGCTTCTGCTTTTCCTTCTGCACTTGATGTCATTAACTTAATTCCTAATATTCCTCCTACTATTACTGCTACAAATATACCAATTACTAATGCTATATTAAATAATGTTTTTGAAAAAGTCTGTAATTTACTTTCATCATATTTTAAATCTTCTCCTGCTGTTTTTTCTACAAATTCTCCTGCATCATTTATTACATCATCTAAACTTTGCTCTGAACTATTTCCTGAACTTGTTCTTTCTGGATATTTATATATTGTTGTGTCTTTTTCTTCTTCTTCATCATTTTTTTCTCCTTGTTGTTCATTTTGGTAATTTTGAGTGTTATTATCCGAGATTTGTTGTAGTGCTCCTTGAACTTCATCTTTATTATCAACATTAATTTCTCCATTATCCAATTTACTTTTTGCATATGATACTTTTGTTAAATCTTCACCTTTGTAATTATCTACATTAAATGTTCCATTTTTTATCTCTTCGGATATTTTGTTTACAAGTTCGTCTTGTGCATTTTCATCATAAGATTCATTAGAAACTAAATCGTTGAAATTACCATTAACTTGAGCATTTGATGAGCCTTGTGGACCATATCCTCCACCTCCTGAGGAAGTACTAGTAGGGGTAGAATTTTTATAATACTGAGAATTATTACCATTGTTATATGAATATCCTCCATCTCCTCCATAAATGGTTGTACTTATAAAAAACAAAATTATAACTGTATATAAAAGTATTAGGGTCATTTTTTTCATTCTTATCACTCCCCTTTATCTTTAATTACTTTTATTTCTTCTCCTTATTATTATACTATATTTTTACAAAATTTTCAATTTTTTAGTAAAATATAAAAACTCCTAACTAAAATCTTTAGTTAAGAGTAAATATAGTTTAGTGTATAAACTGTGAAATCAAGAAAATTATCCAAAAACCTCCCCATAATATTTCAAAAATTGCAAGAATTATCTCTTCCATTATAGGTTCTTTTTTTGTTATTTTCTTAGTTACTGAAAAAAGTTTGCATATGCCATTAATAAAAATTAAACCCATTAACAAAAACCAACTCACTGCAAAAACATTGAGTATTACAGAAGCAATAGGGCTTCCACTAACTAATAACACTAATAAGATAAATAAAAAAACTAGCGTTGTAACAATTGTTGTAATCAATTTCTTTACCTCTCTATATTTTATTAAATTTTGATTAAATATATTATATCATAGTTAACGTAACTTTTCAATAAAGATGCT